>NZ_JAVRCD010000139.1:0-1250 GCF_034530895.1 Nostoc sp. DedQUE08 | reverse complement strand
TAGGACTTACGCAACTGGCACAAGCGATCGCTCTCTATAGTACATAAGTATTAATAGGTGTGATGCACCAAGAGGCTGCTGCCTCGTGCAACAGTGATTGATAGTAGTGAAGCACGGTGCAAATTTTCATGAGAAAATTTAGACAGTGTGGCTCAAATCAAAGCTGTCATTTATGAGATTTACTAAACTTAACTATTGTCAGTATTTGTTAAGTAGTCAAATAAATTATACTCTTACCAATTTGGCAGAGCATCTAGAGCAGATTAGCCATGATAAAATTAATCGCTATCTCAAAAATGAAAAGCTAACACCACGTCTACTTTGGGATAATGTCAAAGATGTCATCGGAATAAATAATAACTCATATGTCGTCTTTGATGACACAGTAATTGATAAACGACACGCCACAGAAATAGAGACAAGTAAACGGCAATATAGTGGCAACGAGCATGGTGTAATCCAAGGGATTGGGCTAATAAATTGTATATATGTAAATTATGAAATCGGAAAATTTTGGGTAGTTGACTATCGGATTTATGATCAAGACAGAGATGGTAAAACAAAGATAGACCATGTAATGGAGATGCTGCAAAACCTTGTGTATCATAAAGCTATATCGTTTCAATGCGTTTTGATGGACACTTGGTATGCGACAAATAAATTGATGCTATATGTTGATGGTTTAGGTAAATATTATTATTGCCCTCTCAAACGTAATCGACTTATTGATGATACGTCGGGTCAACAAGATTATAAAAAAATTGAATTATTATCTTGGAATGAGAAGGAGTTAAAATCAGGTAAAATAGTTCAAATAAAAAAGTTTCCACAAGCTAAAAAAGTGAAACTATTCCGGGTAACTGTCTCCACCGACAGAACGGATTTTATCGCTACAAACGATTTATCTCAAAACTCTACGGACGTTGTGCAAAAAGTGTGTAAGGTTCGATGGAAGGTTGAGGAGTTTCATAGAGAATTAAAGCAATTGACTGGTATTGAATCATGTCAATGCCGTAAGGGTCGTATTCAAAGAAATCATGAAAGCCTCGCGCTATTTTAGTCTGGCTTCGACTTAAAGATTTAGCTTATAAAAGTGGTCAAACAATTTATCAAATCAAGCATGGATTGTTGTCAAATTATTTAGTTCAACAACTAAAACGTCCGGACGTTCCCATGTTTATCGTTTAGTTGTTGGGCGCGGGAGCGCAGCTACGCTGCGCCATTGCTTGTGACAGTTGCGTAAGTCCTAT
>NZ_JAVRCD010000138.1:0-1318 GCF_034530895.1 Nostoc sp. DedQUE08 | reverse complement strand
CATGACCTTTGTGAAGGTTGGCTGCTTGCAAAAGAGACTTAACGGGAAAAGTCAGGTCGATGTTTCTCCGCCATCTGTTGAAAAATCAAGAGCGCATTGTCGTTTATCTCCCCGCCCAGAAATGTCATAAAGGCGTAATTGAAGCCATCCAAGACAAGTTACACGGCCAAGCCCAAGATGCCGGCTTCTTAAAAAACCTAATTTACAGTGGTGCAATAGATATCTGCATCGACGGACTCAACGAAGTCACCGCCGAAACACGGGCTAAAATCTGCCAGTTTGTCGAAAGCTATTTCCGGGGCAACATTATAATGACAACCCAGCCCCTAGAGTGGACACCACCTTCAACAGCCAAGATATATAAATTGCAGCCCCTTGAGCAACAACAAATTCAAGAGTTTTTGATATCCCGTCAGCCGCGACTACCCCAAGATGCCAAAATTCAAGGTACTGATTACGCCAAAGCCTGCACCGATTATTTAACAGAAGTCTTCCAACAACAACAAGCCAAAGAAGAGTTAGATGCTATCCGCCGAATTCTTTCCAATCCAATGGATCTAACAGTGGTAGCGCTGATGTTATCACAAGGCAAACACCCAAACTTATTTCACCTGCAACAACAGCAATACAATTTAATGGCGGCAGAATACCTCAAAGAATGGAATCAAGAATTTCCCTTGAAGAAATTCTCCGCCGCCGTCTACGAAATGCGACTCGCAGACAAACAAGCCTTACCCGCCGATGAATTTCACCAAGTCGCCATGTCTTTGTCAGACGAGAAATACAAAATGGTAGTCAGCCGTCAGTGGCAAGATGAAAAAGGCGAAGCCAAGAAAGAATGGTGTTTCCGCCACGATAAAATCATGGATTTCTTCTTAGTGCAAAACTTTCTCGGCGAAACTGATGCCGCCGAAGGACTATTAGTTGATAGAATGGGCGATCCCCGATTTCGTGGCGTTTATTTCTTGCTAGCAACCTTACTTGAGATAGATGCAGCCAAAAAACTGCGAGAAGAATTGATTCAATACGCCGCCGACACTAAAGACAATACGGTGAGTAATACTTTCGTGCAGTTATTGCGGACTAGATAGTGCAATACGCTTGGTTAAGGAATATTTATCTGTTAAGGCAACGTGAGTTCGACAAGCCCTTTTTTGACCTCTCCCCCAACCCCTCTTGGACACGGAGCTACGGTGTACACACAAGTGTTGGTGCAGTGTATCTATCCCGCCTCGGAATAAATTCCAAGTCTCATAACCAAAGTCCTCTAAGCTCGACTTTATCCATTTTTGGCTACGGGTCATCACAAATGTAGGCG
>NZ_JAVRCD010000137.1:0-1335 GCF_034530895.1 Nostoc sp. DedQUE08 | reverse complement strand
GCCCCATAGGCGCGAATCTAAGGGGTTGCGGGGTAGCGGGCGCTGTGATTCCTGGTTTGGATGAGACTTGATGTGAAGGGTGAGTGCCACTGGCGATGGTTGGTGGCACGGATTGGGTCGGTGGTGGATCTGGAGGCAACGGCGCGGCAGTACGGTGCGCTGCGTCGAGCGCGCAAGCTGCGGTCGGCGGAGGAGCTTCTGCGCCTGGCATTGCTGCATGGTCCGGGAGGGCTGTCGCTGCGCTCGACGGCGCTGGCGGCCTGCGAAGCGGGCCTGGCGGATCAGCTGAGCGACAAGGCAGTGCAGGGTCGGCTGCAGCGGATGGGCGAGTGGCTGGAGCACATCCTGGAGCGGCTGCTGGCGGGGCTGACGCCTGCGGCGGCGGGTGGGCTGTCCCTGGTGGACGGCACGTTGGTGACGGCGGCTGGGGCGAAGGGTGCGCCGTGGCGGGTCCATGCGCGCTACGACCCGGCGCTGGGGCGGTTCACCGATCTGCGGCTGACACCGGCGTGCACGGCAGAGGCTGTGGCACAGACCCGCCTGGAGCCGGGACGGATAATGGTGTTCGATCGAGGCTACGGCCGGGTGCGCAATGTCGCCGAGGTGCTGGCGGCAGGCAGTGAGGTGGTCACCCGCATCGGTTGGCGCGCGATAGCTCTGTACGACGCCTCGGGCGATCGGATCGACCTGCTGTCCCTGCTGCCCGTGGGACAAGAGGCCTGCGAGCACGAAGTGCACCTGGCCGGCATCGCCCGGCCGATGCGGCTCGTGCTGCAACGCCTGCCGCCGGCGCAGGCCGCGACCCAGCGCAAGCGGACCACGCGGCGGGCTGGCAAGCGCTGCCAGGCTCTGGACCCGAGGACCCTGGCGGCGGCGGAGCATCTCATCCTGCTGACCTCCCTGCCACACGCCGATGCGACACCCGATCGGGTCATCGCCCTGTATCGCGGGCGATGGCAGGTGGAGTTGGGCTTCAAGCGGCTCAAAAGCCTCGGCGGGCTCGACAGGCTCGCCGCCAGTGACCCCAGATCGGCCCGCACCTGGCTGCTCGCCCATCTGATCGCCGCCGTGCTCACGGAGGATCTGGCCAGCCGGATCGCCGGTTTTTCCCCCTCCAAGACGCCAGCAACGGCCGCCGCCTGAGCCAACCGCCGTCTCCCTCTGGCGCGCCTGGCAGATCGCAAGGCGCTGCCTCCTCCACGCTATCCTGCCGCCTGTCAGACACCCCACTCCCCGACGTATCCGAGCCTGGCGACACCAACTCCGCGACAGCCCAAGACAACGACCTTCTCAGGCTCTCCAACTCGCATCAATATAACTTCGCGCCTATGGGGC
>NZ_JAVRCD010000136.1:0-1369 GCF_034530895.1 Nostoc sp. DedQUE08 | reverse complement strand
TTTGAAATCGCTAGTATCCTACTACCGTTTAGGGTGCTGTTTACCAAGCCAGTCTGGTGTCATGTCCAAACTTTAGTAATGGGAGCGATTTTAACAACAGGTAAACGTACCATTACTTCGGTACTTGTAGTCATGGGACTGAATCAGGAGGAACACTTCCAAAATTATCATCGTGTATTAAATCGCGCAGTCTGGTCAAGTTTGGAAGCAAGCCGAATTTTATTAATGCTCATGGTAACAGTGTTTTTACCAAGCGGGCCAATCATCATGGGAATAGATGATACGATAGAACGCCGTAAAGGCAAGAAAATTAAGGCAAAAGGAATATATCGAGACCCAGTATGTTCAAGTAACAGTCAAGTTGTGAAGGTTAGCGGCTTGCGATGGTTATCAATGATGCTGTTAGTAGAAATTTCTTGGGCTGGGCGTGTTTGGGCATTACCTTTTCTCACAGTTCTTGCACCATCGGAACGTTACAGCCAACAGTATAAGCTTCGTCATAAAAAACTGATCGATTGGGCAAGACAGATCATATTTCAGGTCAAACGGTGGTTGCCGAACAGAGAATTGGTTGTAGTTGCAGATAGTAGTTTTGCTGCACTGGAACTCCTTGCCGCAGTCAGCCAAGCTGTAATGCCAGTACATATAATCACTCGGTTGCGTTTGGATGCTGCTTTATACGAGCCAGCACCCGAAAGAACTCCTAATACGATGGGACGACCCCGACTTAAAGGAGCAAGATTACCCAATCTTGAGCAAGTGCTTGTAGATACACAAACTCAATGGCAAATAATCAAGGTTAACCGTTGGTACGGGGAAGGAGAACGCCAAGTAGAAGTTTTCACTGGAACTGCGGTTTGGTATCACACAGGTTTACCTGTAGTTCCAATTCGTTGGGTATTAGTACGTGACCCACTTGGTAAATTTGAATCACAGGCTTTGTTATCTACAAATCAAGAATATTCTCCTAAACAAATCTTGCAGTGGTTTGTACGTCGCTGGCAGATAGAAGTAACTTTTGAAGAAGTGAGGAAACATCTAGGAATGGAAACTCAACGGCAATGGTCAGACCAGTCAATTGCTCGTACAACACCTACATTGCTGGGATTATTTTCCTTGGTCGTGATTTTGGCAGACCATTTACAAGCTAATTTTTCTTGGACAATGAAACAAACAATTTGGTACTCCAAAGCTTTGCCTACTTTTTCCGATGCACTGGCTTTAGTTAGGCGATTTTTATGGGCTAGCACTTTTTCCACATCTTCCGAAACCACTCAAATGATAAAAGTCCCTCTTCTTTTATTTGAGCGTTTGAGAGATATTGCTGTTTACGCTGCTTGATTGAATTAAAAATGGATAAAGTCGAGCT
>NZ_JAVRCD010000135.1:0-1504 GCF_034530895.1 Nostoc sp. DedQUE08 | reverse complement strand
CTGACTTTTCCCGTTAAGTCTCTTTTGCAAGCAGCCAACCTTCACAAAGGTCATGCAATTTTAACCAACCTCGCCACAGTACCTGGATACCAATTGGTGTTTTGCTTCGATGTTCTAGGTAGCCGCCAAGACGAGCGATCGCTTCGACAGCCCAATTAACTGTGAGGAGTTTGGGTGGTTTGGGAGACTTAGCTTTTAAAATCTTGAGTTCAAGGGGATTGAGAATTTCAATTGCGGGAGCTAAAGGCTGAGTGCGGTGGAGATAAGTCAACTGTAAAAGCTCAACAGCAATCACACTCAAGAATCCAATGAGAGTTTTCATCCCCTCAGCAGCAAGCCGATATTTTTCTACCTGACATCCCGACTTGAAAATTTTATGATACTCTTCAACTCGCCAACGGTAAGAATACCAGCGTAAAATCATAGAAGCTGTCTGGATATCTGCAACAACTTCTGTGGTTAGCAACATCCATTCTACAGAGGTTTCACCCTCTGGGCAATCAACTTCCGTGACATAAACAGCATACACCAGTAGAGGGTCACGGTTGTCAAAACGATAGGGAGTACGGAGGTTTACAGGACAAAATCGTACAGCCAGCTTGGTTTTGCGGGCAGAACGTTTACTAGTCTGGGGTAATTCGATTTCCTGTTCCAGACTGATAGGCTGCCCTTCCAGTTTTGACCAAAGACGCTCACTCTCGGAATCTAAGCTACGGTTATGAGCTGCACGAACGATAACTCCTGTGTGCTGAAGTTGACGAACTTTATCAAAAACTTCTGTGATATCACCTTCTCGGTCGAAAGCATGAATCACTTGCGTGTGCTTACTCACAAGGTTTTCTACAGTGGTGAGCGCTTCTACCCACCTGTAAGATTCTTTTTGTTCAAAAGGGCGGTTTCGGGCTTCTTTACGTGCTGCTGCTTGTCGTTTTTTCTTTTGTGTCGGAGTTTTCTCTTTTGGTGGCTTTTGTTTTGGCTCTCGATTCCAAAGTTTTTGCCACAACAGACCTATCGATTGACCTTTCTGGGGTTCTATGGCTAAAGCGCTGTGTAATATTAAACCGTTACCTCCCTTACCAATTGGGCCGTAACCTTCCTTTTTAGCCTCAATACTGCCATAATCAAGAAAAGTCGTGTCTCCAACGCACAGCACTACATCATATTCTGCAACAGTTTCCGCCGTCATTTGACAGTGCGGCTCAATCACTCTTGAAAATTCCACTTTGGGGTTGGCAAAAACTCATAAGCTCTCTTGAGTACTTTTCCACTACTGAAGATTTCTGCCAGTGCTTTGCCAAATCCAAGACTTAGAGCATAGCCTATCGACATTGCACGCTCATTTAATCTGCGATCGCCTAGCTCACAAGTCGCAAAATTTTTCTCCCACCAGTCCAGCATCGCTTGTTACCTTTAGCACTCGATTTCAATTACTGTACCGTATATGCTGTGCTGTTTCCTAAATCCTTTGTGAGCAAGCTTTTCAAGACTTAACGGGAAAAGTCAG
>NZ_JAVRCD010000134.1:0-1584 GCF_034530895.1 Nostoc sp. DedQUE08 | reverse complement strand
AATCTTGAACGACTTGGACAGCAGAAACTACAGCTACAAGGCTAATGACTGCAACAGGTAACAAACCTTTCCCTAAAAAGGCGATCGCTAGCAGCAGGACTGCACCCGCAAGTCGATACTGGGAACGGATTTTGCAATAACGGATCACCCCAAATCTATGGAGAATACTGACAGCTAGAGAGCATAATGCTACTGAACCACAGATGAGCCATCGCTGGGAATCGGGTAGTGCTAAAGTTGGCTTACTCAACAAGATTTGTTCTACACCGACTCCAGCAGCAGTAATCCCAATCACTAGCGGTAAATGGGTGTAAAGCCAGAGATTAACAACACCAACTTTTCCATGTGTCCGCGCCATCTCAATAGGTTTACCACCCAGGTTATCAAAATAAACCCACCACCAACTAAAGGCGATAATTAGACCAAACACGGCGGAAATTACGGTCAAAACATCCCATTTCTGCTCAGAGACACCATTGACTACTGCAATGATTGCTTCACCCAAAACAATAATGGTGAATAGCCCGAAACGCTCCGGTAAGTGCGAGGCGTGGGGGAGTAACCCGATCTGAAACTTACGTCCTGTTAGGGGTGTAGCAAAGTCAATAACAATTCCCAGCGTCCAAAATCCGAACCGCCAAGGAATGGGTACAGATGCTGATATTAACCACAGCAAGGCTGCGATCGCAAAACCAATAGCGTAGCGAGTAGTTAAAGGACGTGCAAAGGGGATATGTCTTCCAGCACGGACGTACTCTATTACAAGCACAGCTCGACCAAGAGCATAGGAAATGGCAAAACCAGGGGAACTCTCATCCAAACCGTGGTGGATGTTAATAGCCATCGCTGCTGCTGTCAGCATTTGTAAACCAATCAGCAGTCTATGTCCCACATCATCGCTGTCAAAGCGGTTGGCATAGAATGTAGTGCCAATCCATGACCACCAAACTGGTATAAATAGAACTACAAACCCAAATAATCCTGATAGAGAAATATCCTCGTTGAGATTGTGGGCGAGTTGAGAAATTGCAACGACAAAAACCAAATCATAAAACAGTTCTAGCCAAGTGGCACGTCGTTCTTCTTCAGTGTCTTCACCAATGCGTAACCTTGGCGGTTGCAGAAAATTTGCCATAGTGCTAATTGCGAATCGCTAATTGATTTTTACCATTAGCTGTAAGCAATTGGCTATCTAGCACATCTACATGGCAGCATTGTTACAAGGCTTAGATCCTTGACTTTTAAAGAATTCAGGAATCTTGTTGTTTGCTTATTATGCAACAAACGCGATCGCATTCTGCTTTCCAAAGTTGGAAATGTAATTTCCGCCAAATTTACCTTTGAATGAGGAAAAACGTTCTCTTTTGGGCATTGTGAATCCCGCAGACTTTGAAAAAGCCGTTGTCATTGCCGCAAAGCTATGTTCAATTTGTGACAAGTTAAGCAAAAACAGAATTTGTCAAGAGGAGGTAGGAAAAGTGCTATTGTTTTACGCTGAACGAGCGATCGCTATTTCCCAAGCTTCCTTATTCACAAGTCTCAAATACTCATTAATGGAGTTTTAATAGCCATTCGCGATCGCCA
>NZ_JAVRCD010000133.1:0-1734 GCF_034530895.1 Nostoc sp. DedQUE08 | reverse complement strand
CTGCGTCAGATTGGTTAAATTAGCGATCGCCTCTGGAATCTGGGTTATTTGGTTGTCACTGAGGTCAAGCTGCGTCAGATTGGTTAAATTAGCGATCGCCTCTGGAATCTGGGTTATTTGGTTGCCACTGAGGAGAAGCTGCGTCAGATTGGTTAAATTAGCGATCGCGTCAGGTATTTCAGTTAGCTCTACTCGAATTAAGATAAGTTCCTCTAAATGTAGTATTTGCGTTACCACATCGGGAATGCTCTCTAAAGGATTGCCACTAATATCCAACTTACGCAAATTAGGCAAACCCAATAGTTCGAGTGGAAGCGTTTTTAAATTGTTGCCTGAAACCTTTTCGAGATAGCGGTTTCCTACGTATTCATAACCTTCAACCTTCTTTCCCAAAATCAAAGACTCAAGCTGCTTCAACTTCCCAATTTCCACAGGTAACTCAGTCAACTTCTGTCCCGACAGGTCTAACTCTTGCCAACCCTCAGTCACGGCGCGATCTATCAGTACCAACAACTCATCCTGCGTCATAATTCCAAGCAAAAGGGTGAGGAAAGAAGATTGATAAAGATGATCTTAACTGATTAGTGAAAAATGCTACATTATCACTTGTTGGCGATGCCTACGGTGGTCACTGAGCGCAGCCGAAGTGCGAGCTACGCCAACGTGCTTTGAGATGATGGGAAAAGCGATCTCAAAACATAATAGCTATCATTACCAATGCTCTATAACCAATCCATCCACATAGTCAAAATCTGAATCATCGGTAACAAGCACCCAGCCATGTTCCAGACAGTGCGCTGCAATCCAAACATCATTCATAGGAATTGGTCGCCCTTTGCGCTTCAAACCCAAACGAGTCTGAGCATAGATAACTGCCGTTCGCTTTTCCACAGGCACAACCGCACAAACTTCTATAAACTCCAAATATCGAGGAAGATTTTTCAACGGTCGAGTCGAGTTCTCAGCCCCAAATAGTAACTCTCCCACTACTACCACCGACAAAAATATTTCTGGTAACGCTAATACCCTTGAAACAACATTAGGATCGCCATTTAGAAAACGTACTGCAACAGAAGTATCTAACGCAATTTCACCACTCATTTAAATCAACCTGACGACAATCAGTTTGAATTGCTTTCTGTAAATCAGCCGCCTCATCATCACTCAAAATACCCGCAAATTTTGCTAGAGGATGATGACTACGTGTTGTCTGAACCCGATGCAAAAAATCTAACATTACTTTGACTAACTCATCTGGAAGCTCTGCAATTTCTTGGATAAGCTGCTCGCGGCTAGTCATATATTTGCCCTCTTTAGCAAAGTTTATCGTCAATATTATAACGAATGAGATATGGCGATCGCACATATCTAAATTTGGTTTCTAGCTATCTCTGTGATTATACCTGCAATCAATTATTTGGCATTGTTTACAAAATCGAGCGATCGCTAAGTCGGAAAAACTTCATCCACCAAAGATTTGCGGTACGTTTCGCTGGCGTGACAAAGCTAAATTGTTGCAATCATGGCGATGCCTACGGCGGGCTACGCTTACGCATTTGTTATTTCGGCGTACCCATTTGTTATTTCGGAGTACCCATTTGTTATTTCGGGGTACTCATTTGTTATTTTGGAGTACCCATTTGTTATTTCGGGGTACTCATTTGTTATTTTGGAGTACCCATTTGTTATTTCGGGGTACTCATTTGTTATTTCGGGGTACTCATTTGTTATTTC
>NZ_JAVRCD010000131.1:0-2297 GCF_034530895.1 Nostoc sp. DedQUE08 | reverse complement strand
AAATCAGGAGGTGGTGAGCTTGGCATTTCCTCAATCCGATACCTCAAAAATCGGGTATTTCTTGACCCCACATGGTCAACCCAATAGGGTAAGGTTAACCTGCCTCGATTATCTCTAATCGCCCACTGTCTCACTCCCTCTAGATAATCGTCCGAGACAAGTTTGATCGTTTTAATCAACTGGTCACTTTCTCCCAAAAATAAACAACCAAACCGTCTTACTAGCTCAGGATGGTCAAACGCTAACTGTATCCTCTCCCTTAAAATTGGTTGTGTCTTCTCCCCGTCAGAACGAACCCATATTAAACACTTGAGATTAGACAAAATTTCTTGATAACAGGGAATAACATTCTCTGGATGGCTAAAATCAGCATTTTTAAACCGTCTCATTTGACGCAAAATTCGCGACTTTTTGGGGCTAGATAACATCGCGATCGCCAATTCTACCCCACAGTGGCGATAGACATTCGTTTCCCCTACCAATGACAACAACATCCCATACACTGTCGCTGGAGGAGGAACAGGATAAGTTTTTCCCATTTCCCTTGCATGGGACTCCCGAAAAGTCGCAAATGGAACATCCAAATAGAGAATTAATGGTGCAATCATTTTGATTCTTCCAAGCCCAAATCTCTTTTAATGACTGTTTTCAAAGCTGCAATCAGTTCATTTCGATTACGATAAATATGCGCTCTGTTAAAAAGAGAATTATCAAAATTATCTAATTGCTGTAACTCCTTAACAATTGTTCCCCCAATCCATAACTTACTAGGGTCAATCTGTCCGCATTCCACTTCATCTATAAACTCTTGTGTAAATTTTGCTTCCTTACTCTTAGGATCGCAATATTCAAAGCAATAGGAAATATATGGAGCAAAATGATTTGTCCATTCAAATACAAAACTATCGGGACAGAAAGGATAATTAAAAATATTACTACTCCCTCCTACCTTGGGCAGATTCATAACCCCATCTATCAAAGGTAAGATGCGCGAAAAATCTTTGAGATGAGTGGCATCAATTCCAAAATAATATTGATATCGAGTTGCATGATATTCTGTAAAATGAAGCGATGTACTATCCTTTTCTCTCCCACTTTTTGCCCCTAACTTGACTGCACCATCATAAGGCGTTAGCGAAACAGCCATATTCATGCCTAAAGCACCCATTCGCTGATTAGGGGTGCTGGCTTTTGTTTGTTTCTTTTTTCTCTTTGTTGTTGAAGTGTCCTCCTCTGTTTCAGCAGACTCTAATAAAGCAAACCCAAAAATATCATCATCATAAAATTGTTCTGGATCGAAATATTCACTTGTTAACCGATTAATATTTTCGTCCTCATCCCAAACTCTATTAACTAAATAACCTTGCTTTTGAAGATAAAAACGTAACGCCCAACGGATTGCACTTGAACCTACAAAAGAATGAATCTTACCATCATTCCAATAACCTTTTTGCAGAGTAGTCTTATTTCCTCGTCTAATGTCATGATTTAAGGACGCTAAACCATAACGAGTGAGGACTGTTCCGTAAAGATAATAATTGGGGATATTATTGTCATTCTTCTTCTGACTCATAATTCACTTCTTCTAATTTTTGATTGTTTGACAATGAACTATCATCCATATTTGTGGGTTTATCTTTGGGTTTATAACTGGCGATCGCTAACAATGACCAAATTCTTATTTCTTGCCAAGGTGATTTTTTAATTAGTAGTGCAATCTCTTCCTGATACTCATTAAAATACTTATTTAATCCCCCTCTTACTAAAAAGTCAGACAAATATTCCTTAAACGACAATTCATCATAACAATAGTTTAGCTCTGCCCTTAATCGTTCAACTTTCTTCTTAATTGGAGGATCTTTCCCTGACTCTGTTTTGGCATAAATTTTAGCAAAGTTGCCCTTCATAGCTTGCTGAAATACCTTAATAAAAATAAGATACTGCTTGTCTTCTTCACTATTCTCTGCCATTATGATGAATCCTTCTCGATTAGAAAATAACTGGTTAAATAAATATTCTTTTGAATCCTCTATCACCAATTTTTCCCAAAAATTAGACCACCAATGGATTCCTTTCACTAAATTATCAGCAATCAGGGAGCGAATCGGATTGACCTTAATAAAAATTTGCTTATATTTAATTATCTGATAATTAGTTTTAAAGTATTTTTGCACCTGTTGATAAGTGATTAAAATATTCTTATCAATTTTAATTTCTTCTATACTCATCAATGTCCGTTGACGAGAAGCTTTATTTGTTTTTTCATATAACCAAACTTGACAAGCTTGATAGTAGCC
>NZ_JAVRCD010000130.1:0-2439 GCF_034530895.1 Nostoc sp. DedQUE08 | reverse complement strand
AGATGGCACAGATTTTTGCTAGTTCTTCGTAACCCAATCCCCAACGATAGCTAAAATCTTGGGGAGACATGAACATTTGGTTGTGCAATTCTAGCAACTGCTGATGTTGTTGAGCTTCAGACATGATTGCCCCGAAGCCTTTCCAAGAATGAGTTATCCAGGGGTTCGATATCTTCCTCGAAAGCAAAGTCGCAGGTGCAAATTTTACGAGAGGGGCTGCGCTCATCTAAAAGAACCAAATAATGTAAGCCAGTGGCAATGCAACTAGCTTGTTGGGTGTATATGACTCCAATAACGCGACCATAATCACCGTTGGGTACTTGAAACCAGCGCACCCATTCACCGAGACGAAATCTCTGGTGGGGTAATTCGCTGGGAATTACTTCTGGCATCGCTACTGGCGGAATCTGAGGAAATGTATTCGTCATATTTATTGCGGATAGCGTTGCACCAATATTTTTAAATTAACATATAGTGTGCAAAACTAAATTTATTGTGTATAGATTAATTGTCTACACTCCCTCACGATGGTTCTGTGAGGCAAAAAAACCAAGATCCAGATATTGAATATCGCTTTGGCAAAGCTATTAGACGGCGACGACGAGAATTAGACCTTTCTCAAGAAGAGTTAGCTGAAAGGGCTGGTCTTCATCGCAATTACATTTCCAGTATCGAAACAGGGACTCGTAATCCTTCACTAAAAAATATAGAAAAGCTTGCACAGGCGCTGAACATATCTATTTCTGCTTTTTTTGCAGATTACGGTATTGAAGCAGAGAGTGAGTAAAACTGGGATTTTTGAGCGTTATAGCACACGATCGCCTTTATCGGCAGCCTCTGTGAAACATTTTTCACAGCGCAAACGAGTCAGAGCGATGCCCAACGATCGGCTCAGGGTAAGACCTACGGCGGTAAACTACGCTTGCGTTAAGTTTGCTCTCAGAAGGATGAAATTTGGTAACGGGTTTTGATAACCTAGCACCGTTGGAACGTAAGACGATCGCAGTAGTCCAGTTTATCCATGCAATCTCATAATCAGACTCAAGAAATTACCCCAGAATTCTTTATAAATGCAGGAGTGAACTTAGATACAGGAGGAAATCAAGAAGATTTGCTAACTATGGTAAATCTTAGCAAGCAACAACTCAGGGATAGATGGTTTACTCCAGCAGGGCAAAATATTCTTATACGCTGGAAAACAAATGGTTTCAAGCGAGACGTGTTAGATCGAATGGTTGGCAAGTACTACGAACACACGGATATTCGAGGAATACCTTTGATTAAGGAGGATTTGACTAGGGCAAATTTGAGTAAGGTTGATTTCTATGGCGCAAATCTAGAAAACAGTAATTTTAAAAATGCGGATCTAACAGATTCCTGGCTATCTGAAACCAATATAAAAGGTGCTTGCTTTGACTATGCCAAGATGAAGGATGTGCTGATTGATCATGTAGAGTTTAGTAATAAAACTAGCTTTACTGGGGTTAGCCTTAGAAGTATAGACTTTAATTTATCTGCCCTATTACAAGAGTATGCAACCAATCAGCAAAGAATCGAAAGCCTAAAAAGTAAGCATCCTATACTGGCAAAAATTCTGTATGTAACTTGCGATTACGGGCGCTCATTGAGCAGGTTTATTTTTTGCTGTTTAGTAGTGGTTGTTTCGTTTAGTCTGATATATTGGCTTTCTGCTGGTTCTTTGAGTAAGCTTGGTTTTTGGAATAGTCTCTACTTCTCGATTATGGCATTCACCTCGTTTGGTAGTGAAATTCATGCATTGTCTACTGCTGGTAAATTTCTTACAACCATTGAGGTTATCACTGGTTATTTGATGACTCCCTTGCTGGTAGCGATTTTAGTCAGGAAGACCATAGGCGATTAGGTGATGTCTTGTCTGCAAAACTAAACAGAACTCACTTCCTAAAGCAACTAAAGCCCTCCAGAAAAGTTTCTCAGAAGGGCTTATGCGATCGTAGTCAGTAATTTGACCTCGATATTTGAGCAACGCCTAACGGCATAAAGCCACGAATCACAATTCCACGTAACCATAGTTGGCAGTATGGCGCATATTGAGCAACGCCTAACGGCATAAAGCCACGAATCACAGCAAATTTGAAAACCCTTAACTGAGCAAGGTTCATTTACAATCTTACAAGTACTTTCCAGATCGAGAAACCAAAAACATACAACTTACCAAAGTTTCCCTTACTTTCAGCCCCTCAAACCCAGTGCCGATAAACTTTCCCAAAAATGGCAAGCACCTTTTTTCTTGTCTCAATTACCATATCCCTTACCGTGTAAACCTTCCCGCCATTCTTTGATCCTAAACTCCCTTTCCCATAAGAGATACTTGTCAAATTGGAGATTGAATCATCGTCCACGCCAAATCAGGAGGTGGTGAGCTTGGCATTTCCTCAATCCGATACCTCAAAAATCGGG
>NZ_JAVRCD010000129.1:0-2985 GCF_034530895.1 Nostoc sp. DedQUE08 | reverse complement strand
GAGAAGCGACCCCTCTTATTTAAACCCTTATGGTGTCTGATGTCCAGATGCCCTTTGCGACGGGGTCGGTGAATAAAGAAATTTTTACCTTTACAAGGGAATATAAAAACTCTGAAATCCTTGTACAGAGGGACATCGGCAGGATCAACGAGAACATAAGCATTTTCCAGTTTTGCCGACCCCGCCGCAGAGAAAGTAAAAAACTTAGTAAATTTGTCATTCGCATGAAACCACTAGCACGATCTCAAACCAGCACTTACTTTTGAGGTGTAGAGAAAACAGAAACAACTATCAAACATCATATTTATGTATATCTCTTCCCGCGCTGCATTAATCCGTAATCTTGGAATAGCTTTACTCAACGGTGCTATCACTCTAATTATCCTGTTAATAGCACCTTTGGGGCTAACAGCAGTAATCATCAATACAATCTTGATCGCCGTCGCCAGCTTTGTCAACGCTACAGTAGGTGATGCTGTAGTGAATTTTTTGCAACCATCCCAAATTAAAACCTTGCAAGCTGAAATCATTACCCAACAGTCACAAGTGACCAAAGAAAGTAAAAAATAACTAGCAATATTTTACCCGTTTTCCTTTGATATTATCTTAAAATTTTATGCGGACACTGTACGTCTCCCGACAAGGTTGTTATATCAGTCTCAAAGCAGAAACCCTAATCATTAAACAAGGAGAAACTATTCATGGCGAAGTACAATTACCATTACTGGAACAAATACTAATATTTGGTAAATCTCAAATCACTACTCAGGCGATTCGTACTTGTCTATGGCGAGATATCCCCATCGCTTATTTATCCCGCATGGGATACTGCTATGGTCGGCTCATGCCAATTGAACGAGGATATCGTCAATTATCTCGTTATCAGCAACAATTAACAGCAATCGAACGCTTGTTAGCAGCTAGAAAAATTGTCCAAGCCAAACTGAAAAATAGCCGCACATTTTTACAGAGACAACAACGGCGTAACCCTTCCGGAACGGCTGAAATTGCCATCAAAAGTTTAGAAGTTTTGGGACAAAAATCAGGAGAAGCTGAAACGATAGAGCGATTGATGGGATTAGAAGGGGCTGGTGCAGCACAGTATTTTTCAGCCTTCGGTGAATGTTTGAATCATCCTGATTTTGTATTTTTAGCGCGTAGCTGCCGTCCTCCAGGAAATCCGGTGAACGCGATGCTGAGTTTTGGCTACCAAATCCTATGGAATCACCTGTTGACAATAATTGAACTCCAAGGACTAGACCCTTACTACGCTTGTCTACATCAAGGCACAGAACGCCATGCTGCTCTTGCTTCCGATTTAATTGAAGAATTTCGCGCCCCAATTATTGATTCTTTGGTACTTTGGTTAATCAATAGCAAAGTCATGGATACTCAAAACGATTTTGAATATCATGATGGAGGTTGCTATTTGAATAACTCTGGTCGCCCAAAATATATTAAATATTTTTTACAACGCTTGTCAGAAGAAGTACAAAATTCTCAGGGAGAAAAACAACCTCGTTGGGATTTAATGACACAGCAAATTAAATCTTTTAAAGAATTCGTTTATCAGCCTAGCAAACTCTATAAGCCTTATGAAATTCGTTGAATGCTATTTTATGTAATAGTATATGACATACCTTGCGATAAAAGACGCAAAAAAGTGTCTGATTTATTAGAAGGATATGGTCAACGAGTGCAATATTCAGTATTTGAATGTGTTCTTGACCAAAATAAATATAATGAACTGCGAAAAAGACTCCATAAACAAGTGAAAGTTTCAGAAGACAGCGTGCGGTTTTATCCCCTCAGCCGACACACGTTTAACCAAATTGAAACTTGGGGAGAACCACCAGTTACAGAACTCCCAGGTTCAACTATTATCTGATTTACTCCTCTTCGCTCACTCTGAAGAGAAGGAAAGTTCGTCTCCATGATTACCATATTCAGTGGGTATTATTTACGGTACTACAGGCGACAAAATCATTAATTGACGTAATCAAAATAAACTGTCAATGGAACCACTGGAATACTGCCGTTTGTACATTAAAAGCCCAAAGCCACCAGAAAAAAGAGGATATACAGGTGCATACGAACGCCGATCGGGACTAAAGGTCTTGAAATTTCAACATCATCGTAGCTGAATGCAAGCCTTAGCGCACCAAGAAGCAATGACCGTTTGTTCCTGATGAATTGGCACTTTATTGGATAGCCTACTCAGATGTATAAGGGTCTGAGTTTTATGATGAATCATGAAATGCAGTATGCAACTGCTCAACAATCCTTCCGTGATTCATTCTCAACCTGAATGCCGTAATTAATGAACATTGCCGGAATGGATATGTCTAGGGCGTTTGCTAGCTTTTCCATAGTTTCTAACGAAGGATTCAACTCACCTCTTTCCAGGTTGGATATGTAAGTACGATGAAGTTCAGCCCGTTCTGCTAGTTGCTCTTGAGAAAGATCCAGTTCACGCCTACGTCGTCTGACCGCTTTGCCAAAGCGCTGTTTAATACTTAGTTCATTTTTTTCGCTCACTGCACAATGTTCAAAAAGTGCAGAGTATAAGTCTACATATTATAAATAACTCTTTGTAGTGTATAAATAACATTAGAGATTGGTACAAAAAATTTTATGCCTGAAATACCCCTTCAAATACCGCCAGTTGCTTTACCAGAGCTTATTCCCAGCGAATTACCCCAGCAGAAATTTCATCTCGGTGAATGGGTACGATGGTTTCAAGTACCTAACGGCGATTTTGGTCGCATCATTGGAGTCATATACACCCAACAAGCTAGTTGTATTGCCACGGGATTACACTATCTAGTTCTTTTTGATCCGCGCAGTCCCTCTCGTGAAATTTGCATCTGCGACTTCGCTTTTGAGGAAGATATCGAACCCCTGGATAACTCATCCTTGGAAAGGCTTCAGGGCAATCATGTCTGAAGCTCAACAACATCAGCAGTTGCTAGAATTGCACAACCA
>NZ_JAVRCD010000128.1:0-3177 GCF_034530895.1 Nostoc sp. DedQUE08 | reverse complement strand
GAATTCGGGCGGTCGTTTATTGAATTCGGGCGATCGTTTGTTGAATTCGGGCGGTCGTTTATTGAATTCGGGCGGTCGTTTATTGAATTCGGGCGATCGTTGATTGAATTCGGGCGATCGTTTATTATTTTTGTTCAATTTTAAATTGAGGAGGATAAAACCTAAACACAAAAAGACTTTTCATCCAGTCCCCAGCGATGCACTGCGCCGCCCTGAGCGTAGTCGAAGGGAGCTTGCCGAAGTGTCCCTAGCTATACTAGTTGACCCCAGTGATTTCATCTTAACTTGACGCTAATGGCGTCTCGCCCGCCCAATATATGCAAGTTAAATGTGGAACAGCTTAGTAAAGACTTTAGTCCTAATAATCCTTGCTCTGAGCGATAAATCACTCACTACAAACTAAGAGTTTATTTTATTGTATTTAATTATGTTTACCTACTTACCTACTTATCATCTCTCTTTTCTCTGTGTACTCTGCGCCTCTGCGGTCGATTAAAAATTTTAGCCAGATATATCACCTATGAATCTGCATAAATAGGGAATAACCACTGACAGCAAAAATAAAAAGGATAGCGGCAGGAAAAATTACTACATCCCTGACAATAAATAAAATCCAATCTTTTCTTAATTCTTGTTTAAACTTGAGTTCTCGCAGTTTTCGCTCAAGTTCTACGTCTTCTTGTGATTGCAAGTTGACAGGTGGCAAAATTAGCGGATTATCGCCTTTGCTGGCAATTCTTTTTGATAAATCTGTTATATCTGTCATGCCGTTGAGATACTGATACTACTTAGTGTCTCATAAAAAAGAGCCAGAGAGTTAGAACTCTCTGGCTCAAAGCTGGAGACAAAAGAATCATCAAATAAAGGCTAACTTGAGTAAGAACCTAAATTCTTCCCAGGTTATGCAACCCTAAAATAGCGCCCACACCTAAGATATGGCCAAAGGCAGCACTTGCTAAAAACGCTGGTACACCAAAATTACCAAGGAAATTGGCTGAGGGTAGTTTTGGTTCTGCGTTGGGATACTTGATGGTAGATTTGCCAAAGGCAATGGCAATGATATTAGCAATAATCATAATCAGTCCAACTGTAGGACTCCATTGCAGAGGTGTAGTTGCAGCAGCGAGTAAGGTTGAAGTTAACACCTAGATTTGCTCCTGAAATTTATTAATGGTTGAAAACATAATCTGAAACTTTCCGAAGCAAATTCAAGAAATTACCCGATTTTGCATCAATATTTAACAGTTATTCTTACTACTTAATACAAAATGAGTTTAATGCAGCGAGCTGATTGTGCTAGCTAGTTTGAATTTCAATGTCTGAAACAAGCGAACTGTTAGTATTGATTTATACTTATAGTTGAATTCAGCAGTAAAATACGCTTTATATCTGGGTAACAGACTTAATTTGCGTACCTCCCGAACTTGAAATCTGCTGTAGATAAAAGTGATTTCGATAAAATTATCCCCGACTTTTTGAAGGATACAGTTGAAGTCAGAAATTTCAGGAGCGGATTCACCTTTCGGTAGATTTAGACAGAATCATCAAAACTGTATATTTGGATGGGATAACACATAATTTGCCGCAAAACCTCATGCCAAATCAGTAATTTCAAGAACGACAGATGAAATTTTGATTGAATTGTAGTTAATTTGTTCCTTAAGTTCCTCAAAAGCCATGACATCCCCTGAGCCTCAAACTGATTTGGGAGAAAAAGCTCCAGAAACGTCATTTGAGCCACCTTCTGGAAAACGGCGGTGGCTTTGGTTGAGTTTAGCCGCACTCTTATTATTAGGGGGCGGAGCAGCTATAGTTTGGCGTTTACTCACTCCACAAAATTCAGCACCTTCAAATGCTAACGTTCAACCTCAAGGGGTAAGAGTCAAAATATCAACAGTACAAAGCGGCATAATTGAGGAAAGTTCAGATTTTATTGCTAGTTTAAAATCCCTGCGCTCAGTTACGCTTCAGCCGAGAATTCAGGGTCAAGTTACCCAGATACTTGTCAAATCTGGAGATCCAGTTGTCCAAGGAGCGCCAATTCTCCAAGTAGATTCTACACCACAGGCAGCGATCGCTAGGAATAATCCTGTGCCTCAAGCATTTTTAATGCAACTGGCAAATGCCCGCGCCACACTCAAATCTTTAGAAGCAGAACGACCATCCTACGTTGCGAATCTGCAATTGTACCAGCAGAACTACGATAAGTTTGTCAACCTAGCTGAACAAGGAGCCGTGTCTCGACAGGCTAGCAATCAGTTTGCTAATCGTCTGGCCAATGCTAAGACTAGTCTGGATGCAATAGATTCCAGGATTCAAGCACAACGAGCCTCCATCTTGCAGGCTGAAAAATCTTTGCAGCAATCTAATGTAAATCCTCAAACACAACAGCCCCAGTCTGACAAAATTACCGCTCCTTTTAGTGGCACAGTTGGCAACATCCCTGTGAAAGTTGGTGATTTAGTTAATACTTCTACACCATTAGTTAATATCACCCAAAATCGGCCTTTAGAAGTGAATATCTCTGTACCACTACAACAAGGGCCCCAATTGCGTAAGGGTATGCCAGTAGAGGTGATGAACACACAAGGTCAAAAGCTTGGTAGAAGTAGAATATTTTTTATCGCACCTAATGCCAGCAATGAAACACAAACGATACTGATTAAAGCACTGTTTGACAACACTAATGGTCAGCTACGTGCAGATCAATTGGTCAGGACTAGAGTGTTCTGGAATCAGCGCCCCGGAGTTTTAATTCCCACAACAGCAATGACTCGTGTAGGCGGGGACACTTTTGTTTATGTAGTTGAAACAGAGATATCTCCCCAAGGTGTATCCCAACAAGTAGCTCGGCAAAGGCGAGTAAAGCTAGGCGAGATCAAAGGTAATAATTACCAAGTTATTGAAGGATTACAGCCAGAAGATAAAGTTATTATTTCAGGGTTGCTCAATCTTAGGGATGGTGTTGCGATCGTTCCAGAATTTTAATTAAGGGGAGTAGCACTTCGACTTCGCTCAGTGACCGAGGAGCAAGGGAGAAGTCTCAATCTTGTCTCCCACCAATTTTTACCCAAGAGCGTTACTATAGCGATCGCTCTTTGTTGGAGAACTTGTAAAATAGTCTCTAAGCTCGACTTTATCCATTTTTGGCTACGGGTCATCACAAATGTAGGCGAT
>NZ_JAVRCD010000127.1:0-3391 GCF_034530895.1 Nostoc sp. DedQUE08 | reverse complement strand
TGAATCCCCAGAGGGTTACTCATCTTGCTGAGTCGTTTCTTCATACTCGCGAATCTTAAAATCAGTATCGCGTTGCAAGAACCGCTGAATGTCCCTGGTGTAAAACAACACTCGTTTGAATTTGTGGTCAATTTTCTCATTTAATTGACCTAATACCATCTGTACAACATCTTTTCGATTCACATACTCTTGAATATGCAAAGCTAATGTCCTATCAATCTCACGAATTTTTTCAGCATTCCTTGCTTGTTCTTCAAGGGTTTTTTCAATTTGAGTAATTGAATTTGAAATTTTATTCATCTTGCTGATGACGGTAACAGCAACACCAGCAAGAACGGAAGCACTAACAAGAATCCCTAAAAATATGCCAGTGCTTTCTAGAGTTAGTGTTATTCCTGGGGAGCTACTAGAATAATTGGTAACAGCTATTATTGGCTGTGCAGTAGTCATTGTTTAAAATTAGTTATCTGCAAATTCCCATATCTTAAAAGTGCAATCTTGGAAATATTTTGGCACTTCAAACGAAACTTGATAGTCACTTGGAAAGTGCAAAAAATTAATAATTACTGGTGTGTAAAGAGAGATAAAGCGAAATTCTCCAAGTGCTAGCCCTAACGAAAACGGTACTGGAATAGCTTGATTTAAATAACCAGCTTTATACCAATTTGGTTTGGCTGTGGCACTAAATACTTGAACTGCCACAATTGAAGACAAAAAAAGGTGAGAAGGCTCAAAAGCTGCTATAGGTTCAATGATCCTCTCACCTGACATCGTTGCATTTTTAGTGGAATCCATAATTAGATTCCACTTACTTGCATCATTAAACTGAGTCACTACAAGACTCCTGCTGTTGTCAAATTATTTTCAACTGTTAGCAAATAATCATCAATACAAACTCCGGCAACTTCCAAGCAATCAATATAATCTTGGAAGGAAATTTCACCTTTGGTAAATCGAGTATTAGCTAAATGGGTGATTTCCTCCCGCTTGATTAAATCGCTTATTTCTTCTTGGGAGACTTGAGGAGTTAGAAAAATTTCGCACTTAATCAAATCTACAAGCATTAGAATTTTTCCGGAATAAAAGACACAGCTTTAGTTTCCCCAGCAGCAGTAACAAGCCCAAGAATAGCTGCTTTTTGGTCGCTGTAAGATGGTTGTGCTGTAATTGCGCCAAATGGGAAAGTATAACCTGTATCAGCTTTAGTTTTATAAGGACGACCCGTTAACTTGCTGGTTACAGAAGTTGGTGTCGTTCCGGTAATATTTCGACAAGAAGCTTTAGCCGGTTTAAGTTCTCTAGCAACAATATCGTTACTATCTACAGCAGCTATTCCTAATGCTGCTGCACTGAGTCCAAATAGAGAATATTGTCCTTGCGCCCTGTTGGACATACGAACTATATATTCATCTGTTGATGCTACGGGCAAAGCAAAAGGTTTTATAGATACTGCAACAATTCTTCCTGGATTTGATGATGCCGATCTAGGGTAATCAATATCAATTTTTCCCGCTTTCCAATCTTGGTATTTTTTTAATGGAGTGCCTGCTGGTGCATCTGGCACTACTCCATCTTCTCCCGATGAAGTTGGGCGAAGATATTTTAATGCGGCATCTAAATTGTTAAATCGTTTAGCCATTGCTGTTCACTACTCGGTTGTACTTTATACATCCTGTATAGCATCGGATAAAGCGGACAGAATTCGTGTCGATCAGTATACTTGTTTCCATGAAAAAACTACGCAGCATTCACCCTTTCAATCACCGAGCGTAAGGCGCTTTCTGGAGTTGACACAAGGTTAATAACTGTCTGGCGTCCATTTAGAAATAACTGAGCGTGACGAAAGCGAACATCTAGGACAGGGCGTTTTACAGGCTTCTTGACCTGCCGCCCATATACTAAATGAGTGCCTGGATTGCTGGGATAAAGTTTGTCAGTGTCCAAAAAGTCCACATTGGTACTATCAAATGGGTGTCCCTGGATCTGAAGTACATTACGCGCCAGTCTTTCACCCTCGGTTTTTGATTTGACTAAAAGCCGCAGATCGTAACCTCTATCAAAATCTTTGTAGTAATAGTAGTGAATACCTTTCTCCCAGACAAAGATAGGAGTAGCGAATTCTCTTTTGATATCGCGTGCCATTTCTTCAGCTTTAGCACGGGTGTAGGTTTGGGCTGATTCATTCATCAGCCTGAAGGTAATCTCACCTCGTCCTGGTGCTGTACGGTCTGTATCTATCGTGTATCGCTCACGAAAATAGAGTTTAACCTGTGGCTTGAAACTGACATCGCGCTGATAATCAGCAACAGGAATTCCATAAATAGGAGCTTGCAAAGATTGAGCATGACCTACAGTAATTTCAAATAACCATAAACGTAACTGAGTCATGGCTACAGTATCATTATCATCTAACAAGCAAGCTTGTTTTAAGGCTGGTTTTGGCTTTGAAATATCACCGTCTTCTTGGTTTTTGAAGTACTGCCGGACTAGTTTATTATGGTAAAGCCTGAGCATGTCTTGCAGATGCTCCCAATGATCGAAGTTAGGAGGTAATGGCATTAGTCATCAGCCTCCAAATCGTTATCTAGCAATTCAAGCCCTTTACTAATTTCTTTGGCAAGGTCAAATTCTGCTTTTTTATCCTTATTCTCTTCAGTAGCAATACCGCTCTCCTTCGGTGTACCATCAGAATTTTTATCGCCTTTGATAGCTGATTGAAATTCAGCATTAGAGCTATCAATTTGATTTTTGGCATCAACTATACTTACCGGAACTTGCACTACAGCTTGAATGGTATTTACACCAGCCTCGGTATTATTTAAGAAGGTGAAATACTTATTATGAAAATTTGGATTGGGATGGAACCATTCATAAGCTCGTTCAGCAACAGCACCCCACTTTTTGAGTGCATTACCAATTTTTGCAACATGACTTCCAATGACTTCTAAAGCATTTACTAACGTACTCACTGCGTTGGTTATTGCATTAAAAACATTAGCTGATGCTTGATAAATTCTGTTAGCCATTGCCCATTCTTGGGTTAGCTTGGTGTAATTGTCAGCACCAATAGCATCTTGAATAAGTGTTGTCGTCGTCTTACCAAGAACAGCACCAATATCAATTGGTGTACCATCAAGACCTTTTGGTAATATCAAACCCAAAATTGTATTAATAATGCTTCCAAGCGTCTGACCTAAATTATTGGTCAGCATCAGCGCGTTATGCAATGTGGTTGCGAAAGTTAGTACAGCAAGGGCTTTTTCGACATAAGTATTTTGAGCAACACTCGTTACTAATCCACTAATCCCACCCGTTACCTGTTGACCTAACTTATTATTGATGACGTTTAACAGTGCTAAATTTGCGCCATTCACAACAGCACTTGAAGCGC
>NZ_JAVRCD010000125.1:0-4343 GCF_034530895.1 Nostoc sp. DedQUE08 | reverse complement strand
AAAACAAGCTTTGTAATTGGCCCAGAGCAGACAGTGGTGACAGGTCTTGAATCGCAGTCCTGCTCAAATCTAATTTTTGGGTATGGACGAGAACTTGACGCAGATAAGTTTCCTGCTCAAACACGCCATATCCTTTCCCAAGAAGCAAGGGTATTCTCCAAAAATTCTCTGCCTTGGGATCGAATCTTGCTTTGGCATAATCAATTAACTGCTGCATCGCTGCTGAACTACCAATTTCGATCAGGGCTTCCATACAGTACGCGGCTTGGGTTGCACTAAACTGGGAGTTGTATCCTAACAAAGGCACGATCGCATCCCCTGCTCTAACAATAGTGGCAACCTCATCATCATTTTTGGGTGGCAATAAGGCTTTGGCACAGTCTTCAATTTGCGTTCTTAGCTCTGCTTCAATTGGTACACCCGTTTCTAAACAAGCCACTGTCAGAAGATGGAGATAGTGCCGTTTTGCAGTGTCTTTTTCTCCACGTTCCAGCAATCCCTTTAACAACTCTCGTCGCTGAGGGCGTGTCCCTTTACCCACAGCGGTGATAATTGCTTCTCGCCATTGGTCATCTTCAGCATGATTCAACAACACCCCCAAATCGTCACGATCGAGGACTGCCTTTGCCGCCAAATATTCCTGAAACGTGCGATGGACAAAATCTATTCGTCCTAGCAGGGGTTCTCGCAATAGCCCCGATCGTTCCAGCAATAGTTGCCGGATATCTAGTCCAGTCACATTTGGCAGTTTGTATTCCTTCGCATAGTCCTGAAACTGGCGATCGGCTTTTTCCACTTCGGCATCGGAGTAGTTATTTCGCATTAGCCAGTAGGCAAACTCCATTAGGAATCTTTCTTTCTGTTCCAGAGTGAGATGAATGTCCGATTTAATTTCCCGCTGTTTATCTCGCTCCTCTAATAGCATCTCAATGCACTTGTCATACAGTCGAATCCGAGTTTCAGGTAAAGTTCTTTCGTTTTCGTAGTGCAAGGCGCAAATCATCGTACACAAAAGTGGCGTTGCTGCCAGTTGCCGAATTTCCGATCGCTGCCGCAACTGACGCATCAGACTTTCGCCAACTTGCTGCGGATCTTTATCATCATGCTGACTCGGTTCGGGTAGAGAGCTATGCCAACGACTGACAAACTGCTCAATTTCAGGCAATGTCATCGGCTCCATCACGCAGTTAGTAAACCCTTCCGCTTCGATCCAATTTTCCAACTCTACCCATTCCTCACCATTCTCATCCTTCAGCCCCGCTGGGCGCGATGTCGTAATATAAATCGCGTAAGGGAACTCCCTCACCAGCTTTTGCAACGCTTCAAAGAACTGTTGCCGCTTGCCACGCGGCAATTCATCTACTCCATCAATCAACACCAGCGCACACCCGTTATCAAGCTGCTCTCTCACCCAGCCCTTGGGCATTTCATCGATAATATTTTTAGCAATTGGCTGCACAAAATCTTTAACTGCTGGAAAACCCTCGTCTACCCAATTTCGCAGTCGAATAAAAAATGGCACTCGGCTATTCCAGTGTTGGAATGGAGCATCAAAATCTTGACGTGCTGCATGAACCGCCAACCAATGCATCAGGGATGTTTTTCCTGCTCCTGCGCCACCCCGAATCACCAAACGACGGCGCGTACTCAACACTTTCTCAATGTTCTGCGATCGCTTCTCCAAATGCTGATGATGGGGAAATACCTCCTCTTTCGATGGCGGCTCATCCGCGGATTTTTCTACCGTTTCTGTAATCGAAAGCTGGACATAGGCTTCACACAGCCTTTGCTGACTCAGCAAATTTTTCAGCAGCGGTACTCCAAATTTATCTGGTTTATCCAGTTCACTTGCAATGATGCGGCGATACCGAGCCAAAAACTCATCGCGTTGCTGCAACGCCATTTCTTTGTGCGATCGCATAAGGCTGACTACTTCCTCAAGTTGCCGCAGCATTGCTTGCGTCATACTCAATTGGAACCCCTCTAGCTGGGGTACCGCTTCAATTAAACTTTCACTGACAACTGCGATCACCTGCCGATAAAGTGACTTTTCGTTTTCCGAGAAGCCTACGATTACTCTGGAATCTGCTTTAAGCAACTGTTGTGTTAGGCGTTCAGCATCTAATCCAATATTCATCAGTTCATCCAAACCGACGCTGCCTTGCAATAGAGTTTGCGCTACTGCCAGTAAAATAGCTTCTTGACCACCCTTATCCAGATTTCTTGCTTCTGCTTCTTCAAACAGAGGCCGCATGTCTTTTTTTAGACGGCTTGCCAAATCTTGAGTCTGCTTTTCTAGCGATTGTCGCTTTTCCCCTTCAGGCAACGCATCCGTAGCTACATCGATCGTTTGCTCCAGCACTTTATTAGCCAGATCGTCTGCAATCCCAAAATTTTGCAGCAATGTTTTGGCAACAGCAGGAGCAACTATTTTCAAAAGAGTCCCTACTACGGAAACCGTTAAAGACATACAGCAATCCCAGATTAGGTCATTAATAAAAAATTATACTAACTAATCTCATCGGCAATAGGTATACGTATTGAGTCGATTATGAGATAGTGTCACCGCTATCAAGCTCCTCTTCATAATGCCACTAAACGCAGAAGGTTTAGATATTGCTCACTTCAGTCTAAGTATGAGCTAGAAGTTGAAAAATTTTTCAAGAAGCGGTAATTTGTGCAGCGATTTTGGAGGCTATAAACAGAGAGCCAAAATTCCTATATCCAATGAAACTGATATTTTTATGCACTGGGTATTGAACCCCATTCAATCAGCCCTCCTATCCCCCGTCACCGCCAATCGGAGTACCGATGTGACGGGAGTACCCCGGAGGTTTAGATGGCTTACCAGGAATCAAAATCTCAACTTTGCGATCGCATTTTTATCCATAGCAAGGCAAAATCCGCAAGTTTGGACTTCTGTTGATAAGAATGAAAACTAAATAACTTTTGGTACTTGAGCGTCAGTTTTTCTCAAGGAGACTCACTTTCACTCTAAATCGTTATAGTTTGTAAACTGTAGTAGCTCAGGAATTTATATTTTGTTTACTGCTGTAGCTATTATATGTCCAACAAAGGTGAAAAAGAAACCAGAATTTATATTTACATTGAGGACGTTGTATCTGTAGCCTGGAATAAAGATAGAGGAACAGTTTTAAAGCGACTACGTGGGAAAAAGTCACGTCAGAAGCTGGCTGATGAAATTGCTGCCACAGGCGGTGAGTGTTCGCATCAAAATTTAAAAAAACTAGAGTATGGTGAGTCTGAAAGTGTCTCTTTAAAAGTATTAGAGGCTATTTGTACAGCATTAGAAATATCGGTAAACAATTTTTTAAGCACAGTCGAACTGACAAATTAAAGTTTTAAATACACTCATTGATATTAGCTACTATAGTATCTAATATATTAATGTACTTAAAAAGACGATCGCCCCTCCGGCAAGAGAAATGCGATCGCCTTTTGTTCAACCCCGTTAATGAGGTCACTCATGATGATTGTACAAGATGACTTTAGTAACTCAGCCTCGGCTGAATCAGAGTTTGAGGAATATATTGATCACCAGGCCGACCCAGTAGCACCAGAAATTGAAATTGACTCAGTAGCAGATGACTTGGGTGAACTGTATCGAGTCTGGAATGGTTCTCAACTACTTGGCACTTTCTACCAAAATCTAGAGGGGAAATGGGTAGCACAACCCTGTAATAGGGATGATAGGCCATGTTGTGATAGCCCTTTAGCAGCGCAAATAATTATCATCGCTGTTAATGGCTTACTGGTAGCCGACGTAGCATAACACACAAAGCATTTATCCCATCACTTGGAGACGTGAACTGAATCACGTCTCTTTCTTATCAAGCTACGAATCACTTCTGCGATCGCAGTCAGTAATTTGACCTCGATATTTGGGCAACGCCTAACGGCATAAAGCCACGAATCACTTTAGTAGCGATGAAAAGGCTAAAAACTGTGATGCTTGAGCAACGCCTAACGGCATAAAGCCACGAATCACAGCAAAGGTGAAAAACCTTAACTGAGGAAGGTTCATTGACAATCTTACAAGTACCTTCCAGATTGAGAAACCAAAAACACAAAACTTACCAAAGTTTCTCTTACTTTCAGGGCCTCAAATCTATTGCCAATAAACCTTCCCAAAAATGGCAAGCACCTTTTTTCTTGTCTTAATTACCATATCCCTTACCGTGTAAACCTTCCCACCATTCTTTGATCCTAAATTCCCTTTCCCATAAGAAATACTTGTCAAATTGGAGATTGAATCATCGTCCACGCAAAATCAGGAGGTGGTGAGCTTGGCATTTCCTCAATCCGATACCTCAAAAATCGGG
>NZ_JAVRCD010000124.1:0-5692 GCF_034530895.1 Nostoc sp. DedQUE08 | reverse complement strand
TATGTTAGCGTATGATACCCGCTAACTACTCTCCCACACCTTTTTTCGTTCACCCGTGAAAACGAATACCTTTACTATGCTTTTCCGAAAACATCCGCAATTCGTCGAGGCGTTTCCGAAAAGCTTGAGTTAAAGCCAAAAATTGACCATCACCAAGAGGAATAAAACGGCTGGGGGTTTTCTCTAATAGTTCTAGTAGTTGCTGCATATCCAGCACTAGGTCGTTATTCAATTTCAACTCCCCATCTGCTGCAAACCAGTCTTGCTGACGTTGAATTGATAAATTAAAGTCTTTCAAGTCGGCATTGTGGCTAACACGCAGTTTTTCTCCTTGTGGCCATTCGATGACTACGTTATTTCCCAGCGTTTGCAGTTCTAGCAGCAGTTCTAAACAGTCTTCTGGATCGTCTATAATCCATTCACCATCTTGTTCTTCAATTTGAGTCAAGGTGGCGCAAGCGGCTATAGCATAGGCGGCAAGTTGCTTTTCTTCAGACAGATTTCGTCGGGTTTGGAGACGTTTACCGTCAATCTCGGCAATTACAGTTTCACCACCTGTACCAGGACGGTAGTAGGGGCCACCTTGGGCAAAGGGACGCGACAAAAGGCTAATTTTCAAGCCGGAATTGGCAGGTAAAAGATGAATATGGGGTAGAGTCTGGGCGGGTACTTCTTCTGCACCTTCTGAACCGCCACCAATATCAGAATGTACGGTGACGATGCCAGAGACGGCATTTATGGCTGCTAAAACTTGCTTTTCTGCGATCGCAGGCACATTTAATTTATTATCTTTACCAATAATCTCCGCAATGCGTCTGTGTTCGGCAGTAATTTCAATGACTTTGATGCGGGTTGGGGTTTCTTTGATATGCAGAATATTTTGTGATTCTGGTAATTTGGGAGAAAATTCCAAAGTCAGACGGCCAAGTTTTTCTTTTTTAACCAGTAGTTCTGGTTCTCCTTTAACAATTTCTACACGGATATTAGGTGTATCTTCCCAAAAAACCAACGGGTGTCCAATTAAAGCAGAGATAGCTTTTTCACCGAAGGTATAATCAACTTTGCCGTAATAGCCATCACTATATGCCTCAATACAACTACATACCCGCATATCTTGGGGGGTGATGTAATCAAACTCAGATAATGCACTGCTTAGACGCTTGAGGGCTATGGGGCGACCTTTACTCCATTCTCCTTTGGCATTAACTTTTTGTTCCTTTGGTTGTAAGACACATCTGCTGGGATAGAAGGTTATGAACCATGCTAAACGCAGTTCCGATTCTGGTTTTAGGGATGTTTGTGGTCTTGATTGGAGATTTGCCAGGGCATTGAGGCACATTTCCCAAGCTTCTTGGGGTCGAATTAAATCTACGATGGTTTGGACATTGCTATCTTCTCGCAGTACCTCTGCTTCTTTTTGATAGTTACTACTTGGTTTGAGCCTGGATAGGAGTTCTGCGGTTTCCATTGCCAGCCAGTGATAACCGGAGGCGAGCGATCGCCGATATAGTGGTTCTAGTAAATTAGGTAAACGTTTTTTAGCACTCTGGGCATCCATCCAGTAAAGGCATAGCGAACAAAACAATGTTTGTAAGCTATTTTCTTCTTCCACGGAAGAAATATGACCGCTAACTACAAATTGTTTTTGAGTAATATCACCAAGGTGGACTTGCAGTACCATTTTCAGTCTGCCATAAGTGAACCTGAGCCAATGATCTCCTTGACGGGACATCAAATTGGTATACTCTTCTGCTTCTTTGAGATGTTGCACTGAACCATCTTTTAAAAGTGCGAGGATAAAAAATAAGCCCCCAATTGTATTGAAATATATTTGGCGTTTGCCTGTAGCCTTTTTGATGGCTTTGAGGGCATCTGTATAATATTTTATCGCTTGTTCATTTTCACCCCGCAGAAAACTTAACCAACCCCAAAAAACGCCGACGTTATTTTGATAGTCATTTGATACACGCTCCAGACTTTCTTGTGCTTCTTGGGTACAACCCTGTAACAACAGTTGTTCTGTCAAAATCAGATGTAGATAATCTGAGCAATGTCTTCCAGGTGTAGAGCATTCTTCTTCTAGCAGCATCAACGCATCTTCCGAAGCGGATAATTTTAAGGCTGAATTGAAGAGGATACTGGATATACCACTTTCATATAATCCAAGTGGAAGGGTCTTAAACCAATCTGCATCAAATGGATTATTGTATATCTGCTCAAAGATATTTTCTATTATTATTTTTTCTTCACTATCACTGTACTTCTGGTAATCTTCAATTTGCTGATTAATAAAACTAAGGTCTTGGCGATAAATACCAATGCGGATTTCTCTGATACACTGGCGCAGACTGGAGAAAATCCGAAAATCTCTGTTCCAGTGAGTACGTATTGGTAGCTTCTCTTCTACTGCTGTAACGAGGATTTCAAACTGTCCGGTTTGTACAGCATGACGAGTAGCAATTTCTGTGAGTAAAGGATGGCATTCAGCACCTTGTCTACTTGACTGTACTAACAAACCTGCTTTTAACAATTTATCAATCTGGGGGCTAAGGGTTTTAGTACCCCAAGGTTTATTCTTTTCATCTAAAGCGCCAGTCTTACTAATACAACTTACAAATGAATTTTTATCTATCGGTGCATAAATTACCGAAAATAACTGGATAATCCTTTGTAAGGAAGGATGTAACTCGAAATATATATGGGCGAGGTTTTTTTGCAGTTTTATGGTATCATTACCTAAATTAATCATACTATTAATTCAGTTCTTTAAATAATTCCATTAATTTACGTTTACGTCCATGAGCCGCTTCTAATTTTGAGCGATAAGCAGACCATTCAGCTTTTTACCCTAGTTAATATAACCAGCTTTGACTTTTTTTAGCCAATTAACCGCAGCTTATAACGGTCAGCTTTCCCTTGTTCCATAATTGGTTCTGCCCGTCTGCTTTGCGTTATCAATTACCCAATCTTGACGAGGGGAAACTGCTGCATCCATGACTCAATGAACCAGTTTGGAATCAGAGTAAGTATCTCTCTCTACTGTTTTAATTGGATCATTAATTAATCCTTCATGGAGGAAAATATCGACTTGAGCTTCTCTTATTCCCAAATCTGGCTGATTTTGCAGTGTTTGCAGTAAATCCTGTTTGAGCGTCAACCAAGTTTCTCCTGCATAGTCTTGAATCTTACCATAGTCTCGAAACGCAAGAAGCTCAAGGATGGAAGGGATTACGCCTGAAGTTGCGGCGTGATCCTGGAGTTTGAAGACGCTTGCTCTCAAAAGTTTGCTCAGCTGGTGACAGATGCGCCGCATTGGACTGAATGGATGGCTTGATTTACACCCAAGCTTGGTATTAGACCAATAAACTATTGCTTGCGAAGTGTGTCTGCCACTTCAAGATGTTGAATGGCAGTTTCATAAGTAGCAAGTGCTTGTTGATAAGTTGCGAATGCTTCTGTATACTGCTTGTTGGTTAAGTATAGTTCGGCTAATCTTTCAATCATCATTCCGTGATAACTAATATCAATTGCATCACTGTGGTATCGAGAAAAGGCACTATCATAGGCGATCGCTTGCTTTAAAGCCTTGATAGCCTCTGTATACTGCTGTTGAGATAACTGTAGCTTGGACAGCTTTTCGAGAGCGAAACCCTTGCGCTTAAAAGTTTTGAGGTCATTAGGAGCAAACTTGAGTACAGTATCATAGATAGCGATCGCCCCATACCATATCTGGATGATCCCCCCTATTTTCATGAGGCCCTTGTTGCCGTTTTATAATGAAAGGATGCAAAAGCTTACCATCACCCGACCTGACGATTGGCATCTGCATCTGCGCGACGGTGCAGCACTGAAAGCGGTTCTGCCCTACACGGTACGTCAGTTTGCCCGCGCGATCATCATGCCGAACTTGAAGCCCCCTATCCGCTCGGTGGCAGATGCGGCTTGCTATCGCGATCGCATCCTCGCCGCCATTCCAGAAGCCCAACAGTTTGAGCCATTGATGACGCTCTACCTCACCGACAACACCAGCCCCGACGACATTCTCCGGGCGAAAGAATCTCAGTTTATCAAAGCGGTCAAGTACTACCCAGCCGGTGCAACGACCAACTCAGATTCCGGTGTGACGGATATTCAAAAGAGCGATCGCGTCTTTGAAGCAATGCAGCAGGTGGACATGCCGTTATTACTGCACGGGGAAGTGACCGATAACGATGTTGATACGTTCGATCGCGAGAAGGTGTTTATCGAGCGACATTTAATCCCTCTCAAGCAGCGATTTCCCAACCTGCGGGTGGTGCTTGAGCATATCACCACCTCCGATGCGGTGCAGTATGTCCTGTCTGCCAACACCATCGCGGCAACAATTACGCCACAACATTTGTTGTTTAACCGTAATGCCCTGTTCAAAGGTGGCCTTCGCCCCCATTTTTATTGCCTGCCCATTTTGAAACGGGAGGAGCATCGTCAGGCTTTGTTGCAAGCGGCAACATCGCTTAATCCGAAGTTTTTTCTAGGTACTGATAGCGCTCCCCATACCCGCACCAGCAAAGAAAGTTCCTGTGGCTGCGCGGGATGCTTTTCGGCTCTGCACGCCCTTGAGTTGTATGCCGAAGCATTTGAAAGCGTGAAAGCCCTGGATAAACTGGAGGCGTTCGCTAGCTTCTATGGCCCAGATTTTTATCAACTGCCGCGTAATACCGAGCGAATTACCTTGTCCAAAACGACTTGGCGCGTTCCTGATGAAATTCCATTTATGGAATCTGGGCTTGTACCTTTGGGGGCGGGGCAGGAAATGACATGGCAAATGTTATGACATTTGCATTGTGCATCAGCCGTTGTGGAATCCTGTCGGTTAACTTAGGCCAACAATTAATTTGAATCCTGGCTCAAATTTGAGTCTGCGAATCTTCCATTTTGAGTGGCGATCGCCTTAGCATAACTTTAAGATTTTAGCAGAATATAAATATAATCTAGTATTGATTGAAGAAACGTTTAAGTCTACAAATGAGAGATTGAGAAATAACCTTTTTATAAATAGCGGGACTTAGACAAAAATTAAGCCCAAACTGGCTTTATAAGCGGCAAATACGTCACGATGAAGGGTCAGACAATCAAAAACTGCCCGGAAAATTCTCCTTGTATTGGTATAGTATTAGTTTGTGCCTGTGGGTCAGGTTTTCTGTTTTTGTTCTTCTTAAAAGAACTAGTACGATTCGAGTTAAGCAATTTTAAATCTAGGGTAAAAGAACCGGGTTTACCAGGAACAAGCGACCATTTACCGCTTTCTCTGCCATAAGTTAATGTAGATTGAACTCTGCCCTTTACTAGTTTGAAAATATCTGGTTCTAAATCACCATAGAGCGATCGCACCACAAAATCTATGTGACATACAATACCCCTGTGTTTTTGCAATACCTTTAGGATCGCTTCTGTGCGGTTGAGAGATTGATATTCCAGCAACATTGGAATTTCTGACCACAAGAGGGATTTCTCTAAAGTTTCTTGTTGTGTCTCTATCTCTTTTGATGTTGGCGCTGGTGGCTCGTCGGCTTCACCAGATGTCGAGGATGATTCATTTATTTCTAAATTAATCGTTTTCATTGCTAAAAACACATCCAAGATACTTTTAGAATAACTACTTAGCTCGACTTTATCCATTTTTAATTCAATCAAGCAGCGTAAACAGCAATAT
>NZ_JAVRCD010000123.1:0-6264 GCF_034530895.1 Nostoc sp. DedQUE08 | reverse complement strand
GAAGGAATAAAGCTGTACTGAGTTTTTTTCAAAAATCAAATATGAGTCCTATATAAATTATCAAAATTTCTTAGAAAATCGGGACACTACAGCATTTAAGATTTACTGTCCGGCAAAACTTGGGGTGAAAACATTGCTTGCAACGACTCATAGTAAGCGAAAAAATAAGCAGCCTGTTCTGGTTCCAAACGAGAGCGGATTTCAGTACCGAGCAAGTAAATTAATTGCCGCACCAATTCCCAGCGCACCTTTAATCGAGGATATAACATCACACACAGGGGAAATAGCTCTTGTTGTATGGCACTAATGTTGTTCTCCAAAATACAGACCCATAGATATACCTGGAACATCTCTATATCACGGACACTGGAAATGTTAATGTTAGTATCACTTAAACAACCTGTGTGGCATTGATAGTTGGGATACATCTGCATCACCCGTTCTGCAATCTTGGTCGCAATCTCGCTGCACAAGGGTAAAAGCTGCTGGACAGCTTGTAATGGTGGCGCGTCGTAAGCATATTCTGCTGCTGCCTGGTAAGCACGCTGGAGCGGCATATAAAGATGATCGTCAATCACTTTGAAGTAATCCCTCAGCGATGCTTGCTGCACTGGTGGTGTCAAGTTCAGTAGTATTTGTCCGCTGTAGTGAAACTGCATACTAATGAACCCAATTACTCTAGGATCGTCTGCTGTGTACTTCTGTCGAATTTTTCCCAAATCCCTAGCAATCCATGTAGAAAACTTTGCTGGGGAAATCTGTTCAGCATAGGCTGAGAGGGCAGTTTGATAAATCTGGTGGGTATCCTTTGCAACTTCCCACGGATCGATTAATTCAGGGTCAATTTGATGCCGAATCACCTCTTGAGACAAAAGCGCTTCTGTTTTTCCCCACGCTTGCAGACTTGTGGTTCGCAGTGCCTGCGTTAACGTTTTTGCAACCTCATTTGCAATTTCACTGACCTTGAGAACTTCGATGCGATTGTCCTGTTCAGCTAAATTTCGCAAATACTTCTTTGCCCACGCTTCTGAAAATGGTTGATTTGCTTCTGTCTCAATCCTTCTGACTGGTTCTGGTAACGATGAAAGATTTTGCGGCACTAGAAACACCTAATTGCTAAATTTAATGAATGAAATATTTCGTAATAAATATTTCAAGCATAGAGAAATCAATCTCGCCAGCAAAACCGCAAAATTACGCAGTTTATCATTTCTTCAAAGTAAATCGCAGGTTTTTTACACTTTTTGGAAGAACGCGATCGCTATAAAATTATCATTACCTTTTGGGCAACGATCTGATTTTTTCCTGAGCAGGGGACAAGCAGGGGAGCAGGGAGCAGGGGAGACAAGGGGACAAGGGGACAAGGGGGAATTATTGAACAAGTTTCTCCCTTGTCTCCCGCCTCTTCTTCGTCTACCTTGTCTCTTCTCCATGCCCCATACTTACAATCTATTGATATCTTTTGTGACTAACTTCCAACCTTCAGCTTGGTCAATTAGCTTCATCGACTCTAGTTCAAGATTGTTGAAATCAGATACATTAAGCAGGAAGTAGGGTTGGCCGTTGTAGTGCCAATAATATTCTAGTTCACCAACAGAAGCGGGAATGATGGTGCGATCGCTATAATAATCCAACGAAGGACGATGGTAAGGAAAAGACGTGTAAATCTTCCTCGTCGCTGGATTTGCCCGCACAATCATGGCGGCGACTGGTTTAACTGGATAGGCTTGTGATAATTCCCAAACCCAGTAGTTAGATTTCATTAACAGCAGCAGCGAAATATAACTTCCCCAAAACAAAATCTTCAGAAATTGTCCGTCACCTCGTTCTGCCAAAATAGCTGCTAAGGACATAGTTAAAGCTACGGCGGCAAAAATCAGTTGTAAGTCTGTTTTTGGGGTTGTACCCGAACTGAAATAAATACTACCAGCAGAAGCAGCTACAGCAAGTATTGCCAAACCAGCAACCCAAGCACGGGGATAAGATGAGAGTAAAGGCGAATTTTCCGTATCTGATAATTGGATACCAAAAGCTAAAGCTAAACTAGGGTAAATTGGGAATAAATACCAGGGAACTTTGGTAATCATGAAGGAAATTACCAGTAGATAAACCCCACTCCACGCCATTACTAATTTTGCCCAGCTAAGGTTGCGATTTTCCCAGGTTAAGCGGACAGTTTGTGGTAGAAATAATAACCACGGCCATGTGTATTTGAGAAGTTCAATCACATAATACCAAGGTGGTTCAGAATTACCTTCTACAATTGAGCCAATTCGGTCTAGTGATGGGTTAGCAATACCAATTTGGGCGAAAGTATAACCATAGTGAATTAGTTGCGCACCATACCAACCAGCTACAGGTAGAATGCCAATTAAGATTGCGATCCAGAGATAATAACAAGTGAGCAGTCGTGGCGTATCCCAAAATAGAAATACAATTGCGATCGCACCGAGTAATACACCTAGCAGTCCTTGAGTTAAACAAATAAACCCAAAGCTAATGCCAACACCAAGACAATAACGTAAATCTCGGCGCGATCGCAACACGCACAACATCATCACCATCAAAAAACTTACCATCGCCCCATCCAACATTGCCAGCCGCCCATGACGCACCACAGGTAGCATTGTTAGGTAAATCAAGGCGCTATAAATAGCAGCCCAACGTTGGCGAAATATCTCTCGAGCAATGCAATACAGTAAAGGTACAGATGTTGCTGTTAAAATTGCTCCAGGTAGGCGCGTTGTCAACTCATTTTCGCCTCCTAGAGAATAAGCCCAAGCAATCAGCAAATGCATCAAAGGCGGCTTGTTGTGATATGGTTCGCCTCCTAACGTTGGATAAAGCCAACGCATTGAACCTGCTGGGGCGTGCCAAATTTCACGAGCAACCTGTGCCACAGTACCTTCATCCCAATCTCGCAGCGGCAACCCTCCCAGATTGATGCTAAACAGTAATACTGCTGCCAACAGCAATACTATTAGCCATACCCAATCAATCCATTTGCCAACCGTGCGATGCTGTTTTTCCAGATGACTCCAAATAAAGCTTCCTTCTTGCATATTCTCTGGTAATCATTTTACTTGCTGGTTTGATTACATAGAGACATCTAGCGAATCTCCCATGTTGCCACCCAGTAACAACGTATGTTCTTAACAATTGCTAGTTTCCAAGATTAACTCAGTTTTTTATAATTAGCGCTATTTTTCAAAAAAATATATTGGTTATTTAAGTAACATTTTAAACTAATAAATGATAAAAATAATACAAGCAATAAATTATTTATTACCTGTTTGATATTCCGTAAATAAACTTGTATGTTCTTTTGAAGGTGACGCTTAGTTTAAATTTTATCTGGCTAATTCCATAAAATTTGTAACTGATTGCTATAAAAATAAAATGGTCTACTGAATACTTAAAAAAAATATATAAGATTTTTGAATATTAGTTTCAGAAAAAATAGTTAGATTTTTTCAATAATCAATTAGTAAGAATATTTTTTATGAAACTATCTAAACAAACTGATTTTAGTTTTTTAATTTTGATTAAGCAAGTATTGAATCTTGAAATCTATGATATACAATTTTTTAAGAGCTTTTGATAACAGTTAATAGCTAAAAATTATTGGAGACTGTCAATGAATTTACCTGTAGTTGTAGATATTACTCTTGGCTTAGTTTTTATTTACTTAATTTTGAGCTTGCTAGCCTCGGAAATCCAAGAACTAATTGCCACATTATTACAATGGAGAGTTAAACATTTAAGAACTTCAATTGAATTACTTTTATCAGGTGGTAGTGAAAGTGAAAAATCAGATATTATTAATGCAATCCATCTAGTACAGAAACTTTATAACGATCCTTTGATTAATACTTTGAATCAACAAGCTAAGGGTAAATTAGAAAAGCATTTCCAGGAAATTACTAAAAAGCCTGATAAAATAGTGCTAGAAAAACAAAGCGGCCCTTCCTATCTACCTTCTGAAACATTTGCAATTACTTTATTAGATGCCTTAAAAATTCCTCAGCTAATTAATTACGTTCAACATCCTAATGAAGAAACAAAAACCAACTTACAGATGATATTAACTTCTTATAAAGAACTTAAAAAAGGTATTAATAATCCAAATAGTGCAAGTTACACAAAAATTCAAGAAATTTATGGAGAGATTGACCAGAAATTTATAGATTTTGTTAATAATGAATTACCTGATGAAGTTCCTAATAATTTAATTAAGAGCCTTAGTGTAATTGCTCAACGTAGCAGGATAAAGATTGGCGATCTCACAGAGGAAGTAAATCAATTTAAAAATGAAGTAGAAACATGGTTCGATCGCTCGATGGATCGAGCAAGCGGTGTTTATAAGCGAAATGCCAAAGGAGTTGCTATTTTAATTGGAATATTAGTCGCCTTTTTAACTAATACTGATACATTTCACTTGGTTAAAAGACTATCGGAGGATTCGATTATCCGCTCTACTATTACTCAAAGTGCAAGTCAAAGAATCGATTATATCAATAATGAAGTAGACAGAAGGAATATTGAGAAACTATTAGGAAATTCTTCTATACCGATTGGATGGCAAAATATTAATCAACAGTTTGAGTTATTAGATACGACGAAATCGAATAGAATTTACATCAGAATTTCACAGGTTTTTAAATTAATTTGTGGTTGGATAGTGAGTGGTTTTGCTATTGCTATGGGTGCACCTTTTTGGTTTGATATCCTGAATAAAGTTATCAATGTGCGGAATGCAGGGCCAAAACCTGTTGCGTATACTAAGGATCAACCGTCTCAAAAATAGTGTTTCATTTAAATCAAAAAATAAAAATAACTTGGAGTTTTAATTCTTTATTCTGACAAATAATCTCAATTTGTCTAATAAATTCTCGAAAGTAAAATCTTCGTTCTGTTTCCGATAAATCTAACCAAAATTGTGGTATAGAAACAGCTTGAGCAACAGAACGCAAGTTAACTGGAGGGAGAATTGCCAACTTTCCTTCGAGTGCAGAAATCTCTGTGCGAAGTTTGTAAGCCCTTAACTTTGCTGTTTCGGCATCTAAAATTCCAGTTTCAATTAAAGCGGGTAACTGAGCAAGTATTTCTTGCTGACGAGCGATCGCTTGTCCTAAACTATTCTTGAATGCATCCAACTGGGGAAAATTCATTCCTGCTACCGCCAGAGGTAAATCACGGCAAACGGTTTCAATGGTATGTTCCAACACCTGTTGATAGGGAATAGCCTTACACTTGGGGCTTTGGGGACAGCTAGTAGAACGTAAATAAAGATACTCTTTATCTTGGTTGCGTTGGGTAACACGGGTAACTGTCAGATGCGACTGACACTCAGCGCAGACAACCAACCCAGCCAGAGAACGCGGTGCGCTAGCAGTTCGGGATGGTAAACGGCTGTTACGGCGCAAAAGTCGGTCAACTTGGGCTGCTTCTTCCTTAGAAATTATCGGAATATGGGTATTGGAGATAATTTCACCATTTTGGTAAGCTGTATTGCCGCGATAAACTGGATTAGTCAGCCAGCGTCTTCCTGTGGTTACAGAGATTTTCTTGCCGTATTTTTTCGCCAAGTAACGCACTGAACCCCGCAGGGAACCATAAAGTAAAAAGTGTTCAAAAAAATCTTTGACAACTGGTGAAGTACTGCGGTCAATGGTATATTTTCCCTTACCTCTGCGATAGCCGTAGGGAACTTTGCCGGGTGGCGGTGCAACCTCAAGACGATTACGGGCGTGTCCTTGGCGGATGCGGCGGCTACGTTGCTGACGTTGGATTGCGTGTAGCAAATTCAGCAAGTCAGCGCCCAGAGGGTAACTTTCGGAAGTGTAGGGTTGTTCAGTGGCGATTACTGCGATTCCCATGACTTCGAGTTGATTGAGACGATCGCTAATTTCCTCTACAGTATCTCCTAATTCTTCCAACCGACGAATCAGGAGATAATCTGCTGGTTCAGTTTGGCAATCTTTGAATAATAGTTGTAATTGCGATCGCAAAGAAGAGTCTGGCTTGCCCAAATCTTCATAAACCCGATCCACCTCCCATCCCCAATCGGCTCGATCGGGAGAAGATTCTAATAGTGGATCGGTGTAAGAGTAGGCAATTATTTTCAAAGGTTTAGCGCAGCCACAAAGAAATTATATATTCTGGATTCTGCGTTAGCGTAGCTCGCCGCAGGCATCGCAATATCTGAATTATATCAAGTTCGGATGATTACTTATAATTAAGCCGATCTGGTTTTTGGCCACC
>NZ_JAVRCD010000122.1:0-6375 GCF_034530895.1 Nostoc sp. DedQUE08 | reverse complement strand
GCTCCTGCTATCAACGGTTAATTCTGAAGTTTAGCTAAATAAGAAAGCGCCCTCTCGTAACGGAGGGCGCTTTCTTATTTGTATAGGTAAAAGATAGTTTATACGTCAAACATTCCGAGTGCTAAAGCATATAAATTAACTTTTGCACAAACTCTAGGTAAAATACATAAGCCTCATCCTTTTTCTTTAAGATCATGGGCAACACTTTTGGTCATCTATTTCGTATAACTACTTTTGGTGAATCTCACGGCGGTGGTGTGGGGGTTGTGATTGATGGTTGTCCTCCACAACTAGAAATTTCGGCAGAAGAAATCCAAGTAGAATTAGATAGAAGGCGTCCAGGACAAAGTAAAATTACGACACCTCGCAAAGAAGCCGATACCTGCGAGATTTTATCGGGTGTATTTGAAGGCAAAACACTAGGAACGCCTATAGGGATTTTGGTACGGAACAAAGACACTCGTTCCCAAGACTACGACGAGATGGCCGAGAAGTATCGCCCTTCTCACGCGGATGCAACTTATGATGCAAAATATGGCATTCGCAATTGGCAAGGCGGGGGTAGGTCGTCAGCGCGTGAGACAATTGGTAGAGTAGCAGCTGGTGCGATCGCTAAAAAAATTCTCCGTCAAGTTGCCAATGTCGAAGTTATCGCTTACGTCAAGCGCATCAAAGACTTGGAAGGTATAGTCGATCCAAATACTGTCACCTTAGAACAAGTGGAAAGCAACATCGTGCGCTGTCCCGATGCTGAATGTAGCGATCGCATGATTGAATTAATTGAGCAAGTTGGGAGGCAAGGTGATTCTATCGGCGGTGTCGTAGAATGTGTAGCGCGTAACGTGCCGAAAGGTTTGGGCGAACCAGTATTTGATAAATTGGAAGCTGATATCGCTAAAGGTGTGATGTCTCTCCCTGCTAGCAAAGGCTTTGAAATCGGTTCCGGTTTTGGCGGGACGCTGTTAACCGGAATTGAGCATAACGACGAATATTATATTGATGAAAATGGTGAAATTCGCACTGTAACTAACCGTTCTGGTGGTATTCAGGGGGGAATTTCCAATGGAGAAAATATCATTTTACGAGTTGCATTTAAGCCGACGGCGACAATTAGAAAAGAGCAAAAAACAGTAACTCGTGAAAAAGAAGAAACCTTATTAGCGGCAAAAGGACGACACGATCCTTGTGTGTTACCGCGTGCAGTTCCAATGGTGGAGGCAATGGTGGCGCTGGTGTTGTGTGACCATTTGTTGCGGCATCATGGACAGTGTAAGGTGTTGTAGGGATTATACTTGGACTTTCATAAAATATTTATGCTTCGGGGGTGAGTGTCTAACTCGCCCTTTTTTATCTGTATTGTTATAGTAGCGGATAACACATTTAAGTACGTGCGATCGCATCTACTCTCAATATGGATAAAGAGTCTCCAAATCGCTTAGAACACTTTGCTGCTTTAAAGTCCAAATACCAAGCGACTCAATATGAAGATTCATTACCTGCTAGTTTGCTGTATCTCATACTACGAAAACTTGACTTAGGAATTGAACTCCTTGACTTAGAATCTACTTGGTTGGGAGAGTCTCAGCTTGAGGAGACTTTAGAAGCTATCAAGCAAGAGCAGAAACATAAAGTACAAGAATTGAGAAATCTAGAATTTGAATTCTCTAAATTAAAGTCCAAGTACAAAGCCACAAATTATAACGTTTCTTGGCAATCTACTCATCTGTATTTTATACTTTTGAAACTTGAATCAGGAACTTTACTCACTGATTTAGAAGTTCAATGGCTGAGAATAACTGGTTTATATGAAACAAATCAAATTGCTCAAGAAGTAAAGCGATTTACTCAACTTAAATCTCAATACAAAGCTAGTCAATATCAAGACTCATATCCTGATAGTTTTCTGTATCAAATACTAAAAAAGTTAGAGGTTACAGAACGTTTAAGTGATTCTGAATATAATTGGCTGCTCAATAATCAACTCTTGGAAACAGCAGAAACTTTTCAGCAACAGGAATCAGAAAAAGAAGCTCAATTTGCTAAGTTAAAAGATAAATATCAAGCGAATCTACACTCTGATTTATTATTATCAAGTCCATTATATCCAATACTACAAAATATTGATGCCAAAAATGATTTGAGTGATTCCGAGATTAACTGGTTGGAACAGCAAAAACTTAGCGAAACAATTGCCATTGCTCAAGAGTTGGAACAAACACGAGAATTTGCCGCCTTGAAACTGAAGTATAAAGCAACTGAGTATCAGGATTCATCGCCCAAGAGTCACCTGTATAAAATTCTTAAAAGACTTGAGTTGTCGAATCAGTTAGGTGAACAGGATATTAACTTTCTCAAAAAACGCAAGCTGACTGATATTATAGAAATTGCAAATGAAAAATATGTCTCCATCCTAAAATCTAAAATAGATTCAGAAGAACTACTTAATGAATCAGAAATTGAGTGGTTGAAAAATAATAGACATGAAGATATCATTATCTTTGCCAAACAAAAGCACTTCGCAGCTTTGAAATCAAAATATGATGTTTTACGCTATCAAGATAAACCACACACCAGTCTTTTATACACAATTTTGCAAAAGCTGGAGTTAAAAGAGCGACTTGAAGCAACAGATGTTGCTTGGCTTCAAGAGACTAAAGTTGAAGTGCCTCTAGCAACATATAGTTATGATAGGTGGCAACAAGAACCTCAGCATCAAGGGACTAAATTATTCTCTGGTAAGATTTGGATTGCTTACCACACAATTGAAGCAAATTTTTATGAACAGGAGTTTCAGCGCACTGATAACAAATGGAACTTAGCAAATGCCAGCAGTCATTGGCGCAAAGCAGATGAACCAGAACAGGCATTGCAACTGACGAATAATTTACAACTCGACAAAATTAAAGAAAATAAACTCAAATCAGCTTTGCTAACTACCAGAGGTGGAGCTTTTCGAGATTTTGGAAAATTAGATGAAGCAGAAAATTGCGCCCGTCAAGCTATTAAGCATCTACAAAAAAGCCATCACCCTTATACTTTGATGGGAGCCATTTGTTTTGAACGACATCAATATTCAGATGGTGAATATTGGTTTCAAGAAGCAATCAAACGTGGTGCTAATCCTAGAGATATGGATTCTGAAATCAAGCGAGTAGTGAAAAATGCTAATGATGAAAATAAGCGTCAGCAAGTGATAAACTACCTACTAAACAAAGATTCACAACGGTATGCTTGGGCGAAGTCTTATATCAAAAAACCAAAGAATAAAATCTGAATGAAAAAATAAAATCACATCAGAAAACTAAAAGAGAAACTAGGTAAAATTTAATGTAATGCAAGTGTTTCTCTAGCGTTAAACTAAAAATGAATTGCTCTGGTTGCATCGCATGGATTTTATAACAATTTTAGGATTAGCTGCCGCCACAATAACCACAATCTCTTTTTTGCCACAAATGTTTAAAACTTGGCAAACAAAATCAGCAAAAGATGTTTCTTTAGTTACCCTGATTACATTCATAAGTGGTGTTTTTTTGTGGCTAATCTATGGAATTTATTTACAATCCTTGCCAATTATTCTTGCTAACGCTATAACATTGGTTTTTAACTTAATTATTCTATGGCTTAAAATTAAATATAGATAAACTTGCCTCTAAGAAACACCTGTGACATCATCTGTATTTGACTCTGAACGCCTTCTCTTTACACCTACTACCCCAGACACCAACGCTATTCCCATAATCTTCGCCTTTCCCAACGAGTACAGCGTAGGTATCACTAGCCTTGGCTATCAGGTAGTGTGGGCAACCTTGGCAATGCGTGATGATGTGCAGGTGAGTCGCCTGTTTACAGATACTCACGAACAACTCCCTAGAACGCCAGAAATTGTGGGATTTTCTATTTCGTGGGAACTGGATTATGTAAATATTCTAAATTTGCTGGAATCTTTAGAAATTCCGATTTGGGCAACCTCTCGTGATGATTCTCATCCGATAATTTTTGGTGGTGGCCCAGTTCTCACTGCTAATCCCGAACCTTTTGCAGATTTTTTTGATGTCATTTTACTGGGAGATGGCGAAACCCTGTTAGGGAATTTTATTGAGGCTTATAAAGAAGTCAGAAATGCCTCAAGACAAACTCAACTAAAAAGACTTGCACAAATACCAGGAATTTATGTACCCAGTTTGTATGAGGTGGAATATCACACAAGAGATGGTGAAGTAAAATCAATTAAACCAATTTCTCCCGAAATTCCTGCCGTGGTACAAAAGCAAACTTATCGGGGAAATACCCTATCGGCTTCTACTGTAGTCACCGAAAAAGCGGCATGGGAAAATATTTATATGGTGGAAGTGGTGAGAAGTTGTCCAGAAATGTGCCGCTTTTGTTTGGCGAGTTATCTCACACTGCCTTTTAGAACAGCCAATTTGGAAGATTCTTTAATTCCAGCGATCGCCAAAGGTTTAGAAGTCACAAATCGGCTAGGATTATTAGGGGCTTCAGTCACTCAACATCCAGAATTTGAGGCTTTGCTAAATTATATCAGTCAGCCAAAGTACGATGATGTCCGTCTCAGTATTGCCTCAGTGCGAACCAATACTGTAACAGTCCAGTTAGCAGAAACTTTGACTAAACGAGACACGCGATCGCTTACCATTGCAGTAGAAAGTGGTTCCGAAAAAATTCGGCAAATCGTCAACAAAAAGCTGCATAACGATGAAATTATCCAAGCGGCGATAAATGCCAAAGCTGGCGGATTAAAAAGCTTGAAACTCTACGGAATGGCAGGAATTCCTGGTGAAGAAGCAGAAGATTTAGAGCAAACCGTGGCGATGATGCGTAATATCAAAAAAGCTGCGCCAGGATTGCGGTTAACATACGGATGCAGCACCTTTGTACCCAAAGCACATACGCCATTTCAATGGTTTGGAGTGAATCGTCAAGCCGAAAAGCGGTTGCAATTTTTACAAAAACAGCTAAAACCGCAGGGAATAGAATTTCGCCCAGAAAGCTATAATTGGTCGATTATACAGGCTTTATTGTCGAGAGGCGATCGCAGACTCTCCCAACTCCTAGAACTTACTCGTGACTTTGGCGATTCCTTGGGTAGTTACAAACGTGCTTTCAAGAAACTCAAAGGACAAATCCCCGACTTAGATTTCTACGTCCATACCGAGTGGTCAACAGAACAAGTATTACCCTGGAGCCACTTGCAAGGGCCTCTGCCACAGTCTACACTACTAAAGCATTTGGCTGATGCTAAAAGTTATATCAATCCATCTCCAAAAGAATTACAGCCATTGAATTCATAGCTGAAAACTTGATGCAAAACACAGCTGAGTATTACTGCGCTTATTGCGGCGAATCAAACTTAACTTTTATTGATTTGAGTGCTGGAGGACAGCAATCTTATGTAGAAGATTGTCAAGTTTGCTGTAACCCAAATATTTTGTATGTGCGGGTTGATGAAGATACCCTAGATATCGAGATTGATACCGAATCCGAAAGTTGAATTTTAGGTTTTTCTTTCCATGCTGCACTTTAAACATTCTTCAATCATTAATGCCTCACCAGAAGTAGTTTGGAAATTTCACGAAAGACCAGATATTTTGCAACTGTTGAATCCACCTTGGCAGCCGGTTCAAGTGGTTCGTCGTGAAGGAGGGCTGAACGTGGGTGCTATCACTGAATTTCGCTTGTTTCTCGGCCCATTACCCTTAACTTGGTTAGCGCGTCATACTGAATGTGAAAAATATCGTCTGTTTGCTGACGAACAGATATCTGGGCCTTTTGAATCTTGGATACATCGACATGAATTTGAACTGGAAAATGGTAAAACTAGGCTGACTGATGCTATTTCTTTTTCTATGCCTGGTGGAGGAACAGTTGAATTTGTCAGTGGTTGGTTAGTGCAAGTGCAACTAGAAGCTATGTTTCGCTATCGCCACTATGTAACAAAACGAGAATGCGAGTAACAATAGCAGAATGTGCTGGCAGCAAAAATTAATTATCCTGATTTTTCAACCCTTGCCGCGAAACCCACTTTATCAAACCAGGAAACAAGCGATATAAAGCTTGCGAGAAATTCGCCGAACCAACCATCACTTCCGATTTATTATTCTTGACTGCATCCCAGATAGCATTTGCCACATCTTCAGGCTTCTCCACTACCGGATTTTTCAGCACAACCTCAAGCTGTCCACGACGAGTTTGAGCATCTTGCTTATCCTTGCCCCGAAAAACTGCCCGTTCCATTAAAGTACTCTTAATCAAATTCGGATAAATCCCACAAACATGAATCCCCTTTGGCTGTAGTTCTGCTTGTATCCCTCTTCTGTCACTTTCCGACATAAGCAAGTAGTAAATAACTGAAATTAT
>NZ_JAVRCD010000121.1:0-7709 GCF_034530895.1 Nostoc sp. DedQUE08 | reverse complement strand
TGCTGGTGATCCATTCGCAGAATCGATCCCATACATTGGCGCTTTGGCGCTGTTGGATGGTTGTTGTCATTGTTTTATGATTGCGGTTATTTATGAATCAGGCGGTTTCGTCTTTGCCTGTGAAACTACTTTACACTGCTTTACAAAATTTAATCAAGTTTTATTACTTCAGTAAAACTGATACGAGTTATCAGGTTTGCTTATTTAAGCTTGAGCTTTAGTGTTTGCAGTTGTTCACAATACTGTTGAACCCAGGATTTAGATATATTTACTCTGGTGTTAGCGCCCAAAAGATAAAATAGAAAGGAACATTATTGTTATCGACTCTGAAATTGAGAGTTGATATGGATTAGTACCAAAATTAGGAGGGAAGGTGTGACATGACAATTACTCTAAATCACACCATAGTGCCCGCACATGACAAAGAAGCAGCGGCGAGGTTCTTTGCAAAAATTTTCGGTTTAGAGGTCGAGCATCCCGTTGGTCACTTTGCTGCTGTACATATAAATGATGCATTAACGCTTGACTTCGCCGACGCTGAAGCGTTCGAGTCACATCATTATGCGTTCCACGTTAGTGATGAAGAATTTGATGCAATTTTTGCACGCATCAAAGAAGCAGGTATTGAATACAGCAGCGACCCCATGCATCACAAGAAAGGACAAATTAACCACAGAAAGGAAGGTCGTGGCTTCTATTTCTATGACTCCGATGGTCACAACTTAGAATTGTTAACCCGTGCATAGATTTTTGACATCGGGTCAAGCCCTTCGGGCAAGGGATGCATCTTTATTGGGAAAGGGCAAAGGGAACCCCATAACTAAAGTTAGGGGCTTGATATGAGGCGAGGACGCTGTATTTCTCGTACTACGTATCTCGAAATACATCTTTTTCCTTTCTCTTTAACCTTTTCCCTTTCCCCCCTCTTTGGTCAATGCATTACTTCTTTACTAAAAAATATGCCGTAGCATAGTCCGGTATTTGGCTGATATTCTGCCCAAATTCTGTTTTATTCTTAAAAATACCTGCCAAAAAATCGAGCTGATAAAGATTGGGTAAAAATGCTCCGCCTGTATCGGCGATGACTCCCATTTGCAGATGTTTGCGACCACCTTGAGTATGCTCAATTACAATCACTTTACCTAAACCGATATTTAAAACATCTCCAGCAAAAGTAACTCCGGGTTTGATAGAAATTTTTGCATCTATTTTGTATCCATAGCCTTTAATAGCATCAACTTCTCTAAAATACCAATAACGCTTTTGTGCTGTTGCCTTTAATCCACGGATATAAGCCATTCCATTGTTTCTATCTACATTAAAAAATGCCTTATAACCATCTGTAAAATTAATCAGGATTGTTCCTTCCATAATTGCTTCTTCTAAGCCATTTCTGGTTAGATAAGCAAGAGTATTAACTTTTCCAAATTCTCGACCACCTGGTTCATAAATACCAGATAAAACATCTTGCTTTGTGTATCGAGTGTAGAACTTATCGTTATTCGAGTTATCTTTTAAGCTATAAATTGGTATATTAAAAGTAGAGGTTTTCTTGCGGGAACCAGGGTGAGTAAATACAGCATATTTGGTAATTCGTAATTGTTTTTGCTGTTTAGCTTTGGGGTTGTAAGCAGACCATTTAATGACTCGAAAGTTGGTATTAATAAATTGAGAGTCTTGTAAACGAGTAGCCCGATTATTAGCAATATCTTCCTTCAAAACAGCAATCATGAAATCCAAAGTCTTAAGGACATCTGCTACAGTAACTCCTTGAGTTGCAAGCACTCCTGTACGCATAATATCTGGATCTTCTGAAGCATAATCTTGAAAATATTTTCTAGTATTAACGAGAACAGTTAATAAATCTCTTTGATTAAATTTAACCTTACTATTTGGTAGTTTTCCTGAAGTAGCAATCTGGCTGCCATTAATGTTAAATTTATATTTTTTGAACTCATCAACAACTGGATAGGGTGTAGATGCTGTTAACAAATTCTGTCGAGATGTAAAAGCATTTTGAGACTTAGAGTTAAGTCGATCGCTATCTTTATTTGAAGTCAGAGAAATCTGCGATTGAAGTAGGGCAGAATTTTCTTGTTGAGTAAATGACTGTTTAGTTTTTGAGTGGGTATATAGATAACTACTTGCTAAACTGACAAGTAATAAGGCAGCACAACCTACTCTAAAGCGAAGTTTTTTGCTCAATAACATATTCTTTAATGCTAAATAATCAACGTTATGTTTCTATCACCTCACGCACTAACTGCGCCAATTTTTCGGCACTATCAGGAACTGCGATCGCCTTTGCTTTTTTCCCCATGTTTGCTAACTCTTGAGGTGACTGCAATAAATTCAACACACTACTTTGCAATACTTCAGTTGTCAACTCAGATTGCTTCAACGTTAACGCTGCACCCGATGAAGTAAATACGTCTGCATTGTAAGATTGATGGTCTTCTGCGGCAAAGGGGTAAGGAATCAAAATCGCAGGCGTTCCACACACTGCTAATTCTGTTAAGCTACCTGCGCCAGAACGACTAATGGCAAGAGTTGCTCGTTGCAATAACGCTGCCATATTGTTGTAAAAAGGCAAGGCTATGTACTGTGGATGTTTGAGACTATCTGCTTGGGGATCGCGATCGCCAGTTAAATGTACTACATAAACACCAGCATCAAACCAAGCTTTTGCAGATTCGCGCACCAATTTATTTACTGCAACTGCACCCTGGCTACCACCAAAAACAACAATTAAAGGCACACCATCAGGAATAGCTAAATCTAGTGGCGCATTAATTGCCCCATCAAGAAATTGCGCTCTAACCGGAGTACCAACATAGACATTTTTGGCACGAGGTAAATACTTAGCAGCGACTTCAAATCCCAAAGCTACCGCACTACACCAAGGGCCAAAAAAGCGAGTTACTTTACCTGGTAAGGCGTTAGATTCGTGGAAAACCACGGGTAAACCGAGAGAACGCGCCGCAATCACGGCTGGCCCGGCAATGTAACCGCCAGTGGTAAACACCCCTTGAAAATTTCCCTGTTTGAGAATTCGTCTGACTTCTAGAATCGAAAGGGCGAGTTTACCCAAAATGCGAATCGAGGAAACTCCAAACCCTTGCTGAAACCCTTCAACTGCAATAGTATTCAAGGGATACTGTTTCGGGACAAGTTGAGTTTCTAGGCGATCGGGTACTCCCAGCCATTCTATTTGATAATCTGGAAGTTTTTGTGCCAGGGCGATCGCTGGAAACAAATGTCCACCAGTCCCACTGGCAGCTATTAATAATCGTATCGGTGCGTTTGCCATCAAACCTCTACCGTTTAGCGTCTAGCTTAACTAAGATAAAACAATTTGCTTACTTTCTCTAATCAAATCAGTAAACTCTTACCCATGACTAACATTATTACCGCCTTAGTGAGACGACAACTCAAATTCCCAGCAAATATTTGGCTAGTTTCGTTTCTGCTGACTATTGGTTTAACAACTGGTTGGCAACGTACTCAGGCGACGACACCACAGCAATTATCCCAAGCCACAACAGCCCAAAATGCACCAGCTGCTTTGACAAACCTGTTGACACAAGTTGATACCGCCGCCAGCCGAGGCGATATCAGAGGGGTGTTGCAATTTTACAGTCCCAATTTCACTCATGGCGATGGATTAAACCTCCAAACCCTGGAAAAGTCTTTGACTTCACTTTGGCAACGATATCCGAAATTGCAATACAGCACGAAACTGCTATCTTCAAAACCTGAAGCCAATGGAATTATTGCTGAAACAGAGACGAAGATAACTGGCTTACCCTCTGGTAACGGTAATAAGTTAGCTCTCAATGCCACGATTAAATCGCGTCAGCGCATTGAAGGCGGAAAAATAGTCCGCCAAGACATTTTGTCAGAACGCACCCTGCTTACTTCTGGTAGTAATCCGCCCCAAATTGATATTAAATTACCCCAGCAAGTGCAAGTCGGTCAGAAGTATAATTTTGATGCGATCGTTCAACAGCCACTTGGTGATGATTTTTTACTAGGAACGGCCTTAGAAGAATCTATCCAACCAGATAAATTTCTTAATCCTACACCCGTCGATTTGGAATTACTGACATCTGGCGGATTGTTTAAAGTAGGACAAGCACCATCTACCCCAGGTAGCCAATGGATTTCTGCTGTCATCCTGCGAGGTAATGGAATGACAATGGTAACTCAGCGCTTGCAAGTGGTGAAGAAGTAGTTAGGAGTTAGGAGTTAGGAGTTAGGAGTTATAGACCGATTGATGATAAATTATGAACGATGAAACTTGTGCTAATTCATAATTCATAACTGTTAACTCCTCACTTCTAACTATCTTTGTTTACTTTTCACTCCTAACTATCCTAATGACTTCCCTACAAAATCAAATCATTTTGATTACTGGTGCAAGTAGTGGTATTGGTACTGCTTGTGCAAAAATCTTTGCTGGTGCGGGTGCAAAACTGATTTTAGCAGCACGAAGGTTAGAACGTTTGCAGCAGCTAGCAGATACTCTGAGTAAAGATTTTAGTACTGAAATTCATTTATTACAGCTAGATGTGCGCGATCGCCATGCTGTTGAATCTGCTATTGCAAATCTACCCCCTGCCTGGTCTGACATCGACATTCTCATTAATAATGCTGGCTTGAGTCGTGGTTTAGACAAGTTACACGAAGGCAGCTTTCAAGACTGGGAAGACATGATTGATACTAACGTTAAGGGTTTACTTTATGTCTCCCGCTATGTCGTTCCAGGAATGGTAAGTCGCGATCGCGGTCATGTGGTAAATTTAGGTTCCATCGCCGGACATCAAACCTATCCTGGTGGCAATGTCTACTGTGCTACCAAAGCTGCTGTCAGAGCAATTTCTGAAGGTTTAAAACAAGACTTGTTGGGTACGCAAGTCCGTGTAACTTCTGTCGATCCTGGTATGGTAGAAACGGAATTTAGCGAAGTACGCTTTCACGGAAATACTGAACGTGCCAACAAAGTCTACCAGGGAGTTACACCCCTAACAGCAGATGATGTGGCTGATGTGATATTTTTCTGTGTGACGCGATCGCCCCATGTCAATATTAATGAAGTTGTGCTAATGCCTGTTGACCAAGCTAGCGCTACCCTAGTTAATCGACGAACATAAAAGTAACCGATCTCATCCCATTCTCAAAAAGCTTACCTCTGCCACTTACTCTACTCAAGAGACATTTGGTAGAAAAAATGTAGAGACGTAGCAATAGTACGTCTCTACTAGGGTTCTGGATGAATGGCGCTAAGAAAAGCTGAAAGCTCGTCTGGGCTGGGTGTTGGGGGTAGGGTGTTGGGTGTAGGGAAAAATCAAGAAAAGTAAATATGAGTGGGGATACAAATAAATTTCTGACTTACTACACCCACTCAGCCACACCCCACACCCAAAAGCCTTATATATAATGGGTTTGCCGTTAACAAGCGTGCCATTCGGTTCTGGATAACGCATATTTAATTTCACTAAATATTTAAAGTCTTACCAACTCAGCTAGAGTGAAGAACTCTTAACCCAAGTGTGTTGGATTTTAATTGGAAATTAACCTATTTAGTAACTTTTCTTAACTGTGTTTTACGAAGTATTTAGTTACTGTATTTAGGGATACGCAATTATTTTTTATAGCAAGGGACTGGGGACTGGGGACTGGGGACTGGGGACTGGGTGAAAAGCCTTTTTGTGTCTAAGTTTTATCGTCTGTTGATGTCCTAACCACCTTGACTGTTGCTATATAAATAAGCGCTAATCTAATCAAACATGGCCAGAATATACTATACCTTCCTGGCAGGGGGACTTGTTATATAGTCCCTGCTGGGTTTATTTATTACAAGCTTTAAGTTTTTTCTAAATTTTTATGAGTTGGCGTTAGTGTAGATCGACTCAAACATCGCCAACACTATTTTCCAGGCAGGTATATTGGCTATTGGTCAGCCGTGACGATCGCGATCGCAAAGCCGTCATATCCTTTGCTACCCACAGTCTGGATTGCCGTGGCGTTGACGCGTGGCTCAGAAGCAAGCAGTTCGTTGAAGCAACGCACCCCCTGAACGCTAGGATCGTTGCTACTGGAATCAATCACCGCTCCGTTACGCACAACATTATCAGCGATAATCAGGCTGCCGCGACGGGAAAGCTTGAGCGCCCACGCGAAGTAATCGGGATTACTTGGCTTATCAGCGTCGATGAAGATTAAGTCAAATGGGCTGTGACCTTCGGCGGCAATCTGTGGCAGTGTAGAGAGGGCTTGTCCGAGGCGGAGGTCAACAACGTCAGACAGACCAGCGTGAGCGATATTGGCGCGGGCAATTTCGGCGTGCTTTGGGTCAGCTTCCAGTGTGATTAGGCGGCCATTGCTGGGTAACGCCCGCGCCAGCCAGATCGTACTGTAGCCGCCCAGTGTGCCAATCTCTAAGATGCTTCGCGCCCCTTGGATTTGCGCCAACAGTAACAACAGTTTGCCTTGGTTTGGCGAAACGTTGTGCGGCGGTAGTCCGGCGGCGGCACTGGTTTGGAGGGCTTTATCCAGCACGGGATCTGACGGCACAAGCAGATCGGTAAAGTAACGATCGACCGCAGTCCACTGCTCTTGAGTCATAGATTCTCAGTTTTTACGATTAAGTGTCACTTGCTTCATTGGAAAGGATTGTAATGATTTCATCCAACGGGCGATCGCGATTAGAATTTTCTGGTGTTTCTTTACCCAAGGAGGTTTCTTTCACCAAACGGTAAACCTCAGCTGCTCCGTAAAAAATCTGCTCTGTCAGACCTAACTCTTTAAAGGTTTCTGCAATCTCTTCCATCTCTCCTACCCAACGATGTGCTTTCGGTGTCATCGTGGGAATGGAACGCGTCAAAATACTAGCAAGTTCTGGTTGACTATTAGATATTTCATCCCATAGTTCCTTATCTAAACCTAAACGATGGGCTGCAATTAGTAATTCTGTGCCAATTGCTGTAAGTCCCTTTGTCAGCGCTGCGTAGGACATTTTCAACCCCGAAGCCTGACCAATTTCATCACCAATTACCCGTACATCCAAGCCGCGATCGCGCAGTTGTTGGAGTTGATTTGCTTGTTTTCCAGAAGTGTAAATGCGGGTGCGATTGGGAACTCGCGGTGGTGGGCCAATAATTGATGCATCTACAAATGTTCCGCCAACTGATTCAATGAGGTGGCCGATATTTATGACTTTTTGGGGTGCGATCGCATTACAATCAACGTAGAGAATGGGTTTACCAACATCGGCGATCGCCTCAGCTACTTGCTTCGCCGCTTGGGTAGCCACTGCCGGGACTAGAACTGACAACACCACATCAGATTCAATGACCAATTGTGTGAGAGAACCTACATCTTGGATGTTGGCTGCGGCTGCTAATTGCCGAGTTCGTTCACTGCGATCGTCTAGGGCTGCAATAGTTTTCAATCCATGTTGATTGAGAACAGCTGCGATCGCCTGTCCCATATCACCCGGACTTAAAATACCAATAGTTTGGATAGGCATGGAAAGTTTTATATTTATTTTATGGCTGACAAGTTAATTCAAGTAATTGAGTAGTCATCAACTACGATAAATCGATGTATATGCCGTATTTTAATCAAACCACGGATAAGCTTAACAAGCAAGCTATAAAACTCATATTTGATTTTTGAAAAAAACTCAGTACAGCTTTATTCCTTCT
>NZ_JAVRCD010000120.1:0-9792 GCF_034530895.1 Nostoc sp. DedQUE08 | reverse complement strand
AAGTATAGAGAAATACCCGTGTTTCCATGATTCATCCCGCATTTATGCAACGCCGCTTTTGGAAATGTAGAAAGGTGCGTTAGCGTAGCTCACCGTAGATAGCACCTATAGTGGTATTTTCGCCAAGGGATAGTTTGAAAGTAGCTCAGGAAAAGATCAGGGAATACATAGATAATGGTGTGCGTTTGGGTTGGTTAATTAATCGTAAATCTCGACAAGTAGAGATTTATCGGCAAGACCAAGAGGTAGAGGTATTGGAATCGCCTGTTACTTTGTCAGGAGAAGATGTTTTACAGGGGTTTATTTCAAACCTTGAGGCGATTTGGTAACTGACATAACCAATTTATTACAAACCAATAAAAGTAATTAATAAAACAGCGTGAGTATTATACCCAAAGAGATAAGTATAATTTGTGAGGACTTTAAATATAAAAAGACCAGCCTCCCACAGCTGGTCTAAAAAATATTTTTGCGTTGTCTTCTCAAGAGAGTTAAAACCCAATTACGCGTTCCTAAAATGCAACGGGCAACTTTTCTTAACAATATTGTAACAGCCAACACAGATTTTTCCAGAATATTCATCAAAAAAAGATATGGACAAAGCTTAAAAGCCTCTATCTATCAGGATAATTCAGCAGATCGCAAGGTATAGATGGCAGAGATAAAGGCAGACAAGGGAGAAAATTTTACCTTGTCTCCCTTATTCTTCTTATCCCCGCGTCAGTCTTAACCAATCGATTTCAACTTGACAGGCTACTGATGCTGGGAGCGATTTCTGCATCTGTTGGTGTTTCGCCCACGCGGAGGATTTTAGCCCCCAATTGCTGCAACTTGATATCAAGTCGATCGTAGCCGCGATCGAGGTGTTGTAAACCCTGAATTGTGGTTTGTCCTTCTGCCGCTAGTCCGGCGATGACTAACGCTGCCGATGCTCGTAAGTCTGTACCTAATACTGGTGCACCAGATAATTTTGGTACTCCCCGAACGAAAGCAGCATTGCCTTTGACACGAATATCTGCCCCCAAACGATTCAACTCTGAGGCATGACGCAAGCGATTTTCAAAGACGGATTCGTTAATTACGCTGTCGCCTTCTGCCACTGCTAGCAAAGCCATGAATGGTGCTTGCATATCTGTGGGGAAACCTGGATGGTATTGAGTTTCAATATCCGTTGCCTTAAGGGTTTCCGCTGGCAGAATGTGTAATTGGTTAGGCTTTTCATCAATTATTGTCACTCCAATATCCCGCAACTTGGCAATTACTGGGATGAGATGTTCTGGAGCCACTGGCGAGAGAAGAAGTTCTGAGCGGGTAATTGCTGCTGCTAGCAAAAACGTCCCAGCCTCAATGCGATCGGGAATAATGCTGTAGTCAACAGAATGCAACTTGGGGACTCCTTCGATAATAATTCTGCTAGTCCCTGCGCCCTTAATCTTCGCTCCCATCGCGTTACAGAAGTTAGCTAGATCGACTACTTCCGGTTCTCTGGCAGCATTTTCGATGATCGTTTCACCCTCTGCTAGGGTAGCCGCCATCATCAAATTTTCCGTAGCTCCAACGCTGGCAATGTCTAAGTAAATGTTCGCACCTTTTAATCTCCGGCTGCTGCCAGGGACGTAGGCATTACAAATGCCATGCTCAATTTGTACTTCTGCTCCCATTGCTTGCAGTCCTCGAACATGCAAGTCAACTGGTCTTGCCCCAATCGCACAACCGCCTGGTAACGGCATCTGTGCTACTCCCAGTCTTGCCAGAATGGCTCCAATGGCGAAAAAACTCGCTCTCAACTGGGTAACTAATTCGTAGGGAGCTTTTGATGTTTTAATGTCGCTGGCATTGATGTCTAAAATGTCACCTTGCCGGGTTAATTGCACACCCAAAGCCGATAACACCTGACCCATCCGCTCTACGTCCGCTAACAAAGGGACATTACGGATACGACAATCGCCCGGACACAGCAAGGCTCCAGCCATGATTACCAGTGCTGAATTTTTTGCCCCGCTAATTTTTACATGACCCCGCAAAGGATGCCCACCCCAAATTTGCAAGACTGAGGAGTCTGCTTCTGGAGTAATTTTGGCATCTGGTAAGATGGTAGAAGGATTAATAAGCTTACCTCCAAAAGTAATACGTATTTTATATGTTTGAAGTTGGTTTTGATTCTACAGTAAAGATTCAAAATGTCCACGTTTTAAAGCACTGTTTGGTATAAAAAAAATTTTTTTTGGGTGAAAATGCAGGCTGTAAACAAGCAATAGCAAGCTTTTTGAGATTTTTAAAAAATTTAAAAAAATAATCAATCAGCAGTAGTTTTAAGCAAAATTAAATACTCAGTAAAATAACTTAAGTATTCTCTAAAAATCAATGCTGTACTGTCGAGTTAATATTTTGATTCGACCTTGTACCTGAAAAACACGTTTCCAGTTAGAAACTTTTAAGTAGGCATTATGCTTTATACTTGACAAAGGTAAAACATAACGCAATAATAAGAAATTGTCGATAAGCACAAATGCCAGCGGAACTGGCGGAATGGCAGACGCGCTAGATTCAGGTTCTAGTGCCGCAAGGCTTCCGGGTTCAAGTCCCGGGTTCCGCATACTATCTAAGTTAGAAGTTATAAGTTAAGAGTTATAAGCTGAAAAACAACTAAATTAACTCCTAACTATTAATTTCTAACTCTTAACTTTTTGATGTTGACCAGTTTACAGAATTCCCTAGTCAAACAAATTCGCAAGCTGCACTCCACCAAGGAGAGGCATAAGCAACAGTTATTTTTACTAGAAGGGACGCACTTGTTAGAAGAAGCTTGTGCGGTCAATTACCTGCTAGAAACAGTGTGTTGTACCCCAGATTGGCAAATCGCCCATCCTTCGCTGTGGGAAGAAGCTTGTAGCCGATGCGATCGCGCCGAAATTGTCAGTAGAGAAGTTTTGGATGCGATCGCTACCACAGTCCAACCGGATGGTGTGGTGGCAACGGCAAAACGAAGCCAACGCCAAACTCAACTACCATTGACTGGTTTAGTGCTAGCTTTAGAGACGATACAAGATCCCGGCAACCTGGGTACGATGATTCGCACCGCCGCCGCCGCGGGAGCATCAGGGTTGTGGGTCAGTGGAGATAGTGTAGATTTAGATAGTCCTAAAGTTCTACGTGCTTCCGCAGGGCAATGGTTTCGCCTCGCAACAGCCGTAACCGAAGATTTAAAAGCGACAGTCCAACAAAGTCAGCAGGCAGGAATGCAGGTAGTGGCAACCTTACCCAATGCGACTTTAACTTATTGGGAAGTGGACTGGCGAAAACCCAGTATGATTTTACTGGGAAATGAAGGTGCTGGATTGTCAGCAGATTTAGCAGCGATCGCAGACCACCAAGTCAGAATTCCTTTGAGTCCTGGAGTGGAATCCTTGAATGTGGCGATCGCAGCCGCTTTAATGTTGTACGAAGCTCAACGGCAACTGATTTGTCAGGAATAAATTTTAACTTTTTACCCCAATTGGGTTTTTGTTATTTCTTCAAGATATTGTTCAATATCAGCAACTGCGTCCTCAAGAGCCGCTAAATCAATATCTATCAAGTCTCGATCGAGTTCGACTTCAGTAAAATTACTAGTATGCAGTTGGGGGATATCTTCTTCCTCAGTCGAACTTTCTTGCAAGATATCCTCCAACTGTTCGAGGGATTCTTGAAACACTCGATCGACAGCGCGCCGCTGTTCTGGCTGATTTTGCTCCATAATATTAACTTGAAAATCCTGATTTACTGACTTAATTTTGATTCTAGTTCCTACAGATTTAAATTTTGCACTTATAACATCATAGTTGTGTGCTGTATCAACTTTAGCAGTGGTTATGAAGAATATCGATAGCTGTCTCCAATTAACAGCAGGCAGATCGCGGAGCGTGTCTTAGACAAGGCAGAAGGCAGAAGGCAGAAGGAAAAAATTATGATTGATTACTTTAGTTGTGGGTCATTACCCTGTTTAAAAAAAAGATATGGTACGAGCATCAAGTGCCGTGAGATATAAAATAAGTCCAATGCTTTTAAACATAGGTTACTCTTGCTTCCTGAACGCGATCGCTACAGGTACACTAAATCAAGTTTGGCTACGTTTAGGTAAGTTTTATAAAACAGGTCTAATACTTAATTTGATAGACTATCCTAAATTTGAAATTATAAAAACTGGTAGCTCAGGGCTGATAACTAATTATGAGTGAAGCCTTATTCTGTATCGAAAATCTGCAAGTTGCCTATCCTGGGCGAAGTGGAGAAAAAACAAGCTGGGCGGTTGATGATGTATCTTTCACCTTGAAACCAGGTGAAAGAATGGGATTGGTGGGAGAGTCAGGTTGTGGTAAATCAACTATCGGACGGGCAGTAATGCGTTTACTACCATCCTCTAGCCGGATTGAGGGACGGGTGACATTTCAAGGACAGTCCGTGTTTGACTTGACACCTAATCAGTTACGGAAATTTCGGGGAGAAGCGATCGCCTTAATTTTTCAAGATCCCATGACACGCCTCGATCCTTTGATGACCATTGGTAAGCATTGTATCGAAACCCTCCAGGCGCACTCACCAGAATTATCAACGCGGGAAGCTAAAGAAAAAGCACTTGCTACCTTGGCAAAAGTGAATATTCCAGTCAGTCGTTGGAATCAGTATCCTCATGAGTTTAGCGGTGGAATGCGACAACGGGTAGCGATCGCTTTAGCTTTACTCCTCAACCCCAAGTTTATTGTTGCTGACGAACCCACTACCAGTTTAGATGTCACTGTTTCCGCGCAGATATTGCAAGAATTAACTCGCCTGTGCGGTGAAGAAAATATGGGATTGCTGCTGATTTCTCACGATTTAGCAATGGTGGCTGAGTACTGCGATCGCATTGGCGTGATGTACAACGGTAAGATGGTCGAAATGGGTTCTACAGAAACCGTATTTAGGCAACCTCAACATGAATACACGCGATCGCTCTTAAAAGCAGCATTACATATTCAAGCAGTAACTGATAGTGGAGAATTGATAATTGCCAATGACGAAGAAAAGCAATTACCGATTATTAATCAGAAATCTCCAATTTTGAGTGTTACAGAACTCAAGCAACACTACACTATAGAACCTAACTTTATCGAACGACTGCTTAACACACAAACGCAGACAATTAAAGCAGTAGATGGAATCAACCTGGATCTTTATTCAGGAGAAATTCTCGGCTTAGTCGGAGAATCAGGTTGTGGTAAAAGCACACTATCACGAACAATATTGCAACTAATTCGTCCCACTAGTGGTAAAGTTGAGTTTTTAGGACAGGATTTAACTAAACTATCGCCTCAAGAAATTCGTTCCTCGCGGCGACAAATACAAATGGTTTTTCAAGACCCTCATGCTTGTCTCAATCCAGCAATGACAGTGGGACAAAGTATTGCAGATCCTTTATTTATCCACAATTTAGCCAATCCTGCCAAAGCAAAAGAACAGGTTTTGTGGATGCTAAATAAAGTTGGCTTAACACCGCCAGAAGTGTATTATGAGCGTTATCCGTCGGATTTGTCTGGTGGGCAACAACAACGAGTAGCGATCGCTCGTGCTTTGATTACTCACCCGAAACTCTTAATCTGCGATGAACCAGTGAGTATGTTAGACGCCAGCGTTCAGTCGCAGGTGCTAGATTTGATGTTGCAATTAAAGGAAGAGTTTGAGTTAACTTATCTATTCATCACTCACGATCTTTGGTTAGCTCGATTTTTGTGCGATCGGATTGCCGTAATGAATGGTGGTAAAATTGTCGAACTTGGTCTGACAAAAAATATTTTTGCCAATCCTCAGCACCCTTATACCAAAACTTTACTAGCTGCTGCTCCCTTACTAGCACGCGCTTAACTAAAAAACTTTCAGTAAAAAAACACCCCATCATAGTAAGGGCGTAAAGCTTTGCGCCCTTACAAACCTAGAAATAATTTTAAATAATTTATTTTTTGCAAGTCCCTAAATAAAATCAGAAATTAGAAGTTTTAAACTCCTAATTCCTCACTCCTAACTCCTAACTATCTTCTCTTTCCTCAACTAATCTAGTTGGTTCTCCACTCGAACTATAAAGTTCAACGAATCTTTTAAATAGCAATGCAGTCTCGTGATTTGAAGTTTTACTTAAGTTGAATAAACGCCCTATATTTTTTTCAGCTAAAGTTCTTAAATACGGCAAATCTTCAAATAGAGTCAAGCAAGAAGCAAAATGCAATATTATTTGTAATAATGGCTTTGGCCAGTCTAAGTCACTATAAATATCTATAAAAAATTGATGTTCTGAATCATTTAACGGGAAAGCATGAAATATAACAATTATTCTTTTGTTATTGTAAACTGGGATACTTAGTTCAACAGTATAAGGGGTGTGTAATATTAAATCCACCTCTACAATAGGTTGTCGCCAAATTCTCAAAGGATTCGCTGGTGAGTCTAATATTGTTTGAAATTTAATTATCCCACCAGTATTTGTGGGCTGAAAGTGGCTAATTTGAAAAATTTTTAGGTTGTTAAGGCTAAATTTATGAACTGTTTCCAAATGCTTTAAGCTCAATAGATGATATATTTGGCAAATATAAGGAAACGGTAAAATATACTCCTGGCTTATCATGTGGAGCTTTTTTATTTGAAGCTTATTAGCTTGAGTGCGATCCAGATATTCTTGATACTGGCTGGGGTCTAAATCATTACTATTGAAGCTTTCTTCCGGCTTTAGATATAACCAACTCACAAAAAAGAAAGAGGCTGTAAATAGCTGAAATATTTCTATAGGAGATAAATAACCATCGGCAAATGCGGCTATACTCCTATCAGTTATCCCAAAAAGCCAAGATGGAATCCCAAAAACCCAAATACTACTTTTTATTTGATCTATAAAAAGCGCTATTTCAACAATTTTTGAAATATTAGTATTTTGATTAGTACTAAATTTATCATTAATGTTCAAACAATTAATAGACATAGTAATTTTTTTTAACTTTAATTGATTATTTTATATTAATTCTAAATAATAATATATGAGATCAACCTCTATCTTTAGCTATATATAACTTGTATTTATTAAAGAGAATTGAAACCCAGCTTTTATTAGAATAACGAGAAGTGTAATTTTTTGTTATGTAAAATTCTAAAAAATCTATGTGTTCACTCAGGATAGAATTATTTGTAATTTATCCTGCTAAAGGAATTGAGATATTATTTTCTGATAGAAAGCTTGGAGTAGAAAGGAGTATATAAATCTTTAGATAAAAATTTTATTTGTTCTGGGATGATAAATTTATCTATTTCTCTAGCATGAGTACTGAATCATGCTTTAGAAAGAAAAAGTTATAAATTAAAAAGTTTCTCTGTTAAATAAAATACATGAAGTAGGGTGTTGTAATTTTGCTCTAGTTATAACAGCAGTGGTGGCTTTTATAGTGGCGCATTGCATACTTGGTACTAAGGTTAGACATTATCTTATCTAAGGTAGACTATCCCTATCTGACAAAGTATCTGTGACAATTACGATAGAAACCGTAGAATTGCTACTATTAACACTGTATTATTCTTAAATATTTTCTGAAGATTTTTTCTGAGACGGTAGCAATGACCATTCGCCATGCGACTGAAACTGACTTGCCTGCAATTGTGGCAATTTACAACACTGCAATTCCTAGCCGCATGGCAACCGCTGACTTAGAACCAGTATCTGTGGAAAGTCGCCTTGCTTGGTTTAAAGGGCGATCGCCTTCACAACGCCCACTTTGGGTAATCGAAGTAGAAGGAGTAATTGCTGGATGGCTTAGTTTCCAATCCTTTTATGGTCGACCTGCCTATAGTAAGACTGCCGAAATTAGTATTTATATCGCCCCTAGCTTTCATCGATGTGGTTTGGGACGACAACTCTTAGCACAAGCAATTAGTGAAAGTCCTAGTTTGGGTATAAAGAGCCTAGTATGCTTCATTTTTGCCCACAATCAGCCCAGTTTAAAACTCTTTGAGACATTTGGTTTTCAACGCTGGGGACATTTGCCTAAAATTGCCGAACTTGATAGCGTTGAACGGGACTTAGTAATCATGGGGCTGCAAATTAGTAAACCTGTTGTTTAAAGCGATCGCTATTTTCTGAGACTTGTAAATTAAGTTTGGTAACAAACGATCTGAATTTATTGCCCGTAACCATTGCCATGATTCTCAGGTAATTCTTAGATAATTAGTAAGCGATCGCTTTTTTCTCATTTTTTCTAATTTCAGATTGTAGTCTAACCAAAATCCACTATTTTCAACTGTGTCTACAAACTAGTTGATTGAACTCGCTATCACATTACAAGAAAGATATTGTGTTAGGCTTTGAGCCTCCAAAAATGCCAGGACTTAAGCAATTGGCACAGTGCGATCGCTAGCCAGTAGTACATAGGACTTGCTGAAAAAGTAACAAAAAGCCTTGTGCTTTTAAATCTCCTGATTCATTGAGGAGCTTCATAGAGAAATAAAGCAACTAACTGGCATTGAATCATCTCAATGCTGTCAAGCCCGTCTTCAAAGAAATCATATTGCTTGAGTTATCTTAGTTTGGCTAAGACTGAAAAGTTTAGCTTATCAAACAGGTAAAACTATTTACAAGCTCAAGTACAATTTGCTTTCTAATTATTTAATTGAGCAACTAAAACGTCCAGATATTGCGATGTCTTCTGTGTAGTTTTTGGGTGCTCGGTGCGCTTCGCACACCATTGCTTGTGCCAGTTGCATAAGTCCTGAATGCGACATTACAATGACTTTGCAGTAGGATGATTTGCCTCTTTCTATTTAAAGTACAATCCTCATACTTAAATCTAACCACTTCGATTGAGTAATCGGCGCGCTGCTAGAAATATAGTCAACACCAGTTTCCGCCACAGCGCGAATCGTTTCCAAAGTCACATTCCCCGAAGCTTCAATTTTTACCTGGCTCTCTTGTTGGTGAATCAACTCTACCGCCTGGCACATTAGATCCAAAGGCATATTGTCTAGCATAATAATGTCAACCTTGTGCTGCAAAGCTTCTTTCACTTGCTCTAAACTTTCAGTCTCTACCTCTATAGTCAAGGGATAAGGAATCTGAGAACGAATACGGGTAACAGCTTCTCCAATTCCGCCAGCCGCAGCAATGTGATTATCCTTAATCATCACCGCATCATCCAACCCCATGCGGTGATTAATCGCCCCACCCAAAGCAGTCGCGTACTTTTCTAACAGTCTTAGCCCTGGCGTAGTTTTACGCGTATCCACCAACTGAGCAGGTAAATCAGCAATTTTCTCTACATATATATTAGTCAGCGTAGCAATTCCACTTAACCGCATAGCCAAATTGAGTGCGACTCGTTCCCCCATCAGCAGCGCATCCAGCGAACCATGAATTTCAGCTACCACCTGTCCCGGCTCACACCATGCACCTTCAGCCGCAACCGCCACAAAGCTAACTTTTTCATTCAAAATCTGAAACACCCTAGCTGCAACTGGTAAGCCAGCAATTATCCCTGAAGCTTTAGCCATCCATTTAGCAGAGCCTAGGGTCACATCTTCTACTAGTAAAGTATTTGTAGTGCGATCGCCCCTACCAATATCCTCCAATAACCAGCTACGCAAAAGAGGATCTAAAACCAGCCAGGGAGGCAAAACAGCAGAATTGCTCACAAATTTATTGTTTTCTTAGAGACTTCCAGCAATACTATAGCCTAAAACTCTTGCCATCCAAGGCTTTGATAGTGATGCAGAAGCGGTCCAAAAATATTTTGGGAAAAATAGTTG
>NZ_JAVRCD010000119.1:0-10437 GCF_034530895.1 Nostoc sp. DedQUE08 | reverse complement strand
TAATTTCAGTTATTTACTACTTGCTTATGTCGGAAAGTGACAGAAGAGGGATAAGCTGCGGTGTCGTAGGTTAGTTCCTTGCCAAGTGCAGGGTCATTTTCTCCCCAAATCATCAGTGTTGGCACTTCCAGAACGCCCCAATTTGGATTTAGCATTCTTTGTTGAAAAATATTGCGGTAGTAGTTCAACATTGCTGTGAGGGCACCGCGTTTTGCAGCAGCATTTTTATAAGCGTCAATATCCGCTTTACTGAAAGCACTCTTGTTAACTGCCAAATTTTTAAAAGTTGTTTCAATAGCTTGATAGTCTGAAGACTGTAAAAGTAATTCTGGTATCCACGGTAGTTGAAAGAAAAATACGTAGTTGCTACGTAGCAACTGTTGGGGAGTGCGTAACCCTTGGGCAAATTTAGCAGGATGAGGTAGGTTAAGAATAATTAATTGTTCTAACATTTCGGGGTGAGTGTATGCGAAATTCCAAGCGATCGCACCACCCCAATCATGTCCAACTAATACACATTTTTGATATCCTAATCCTTTAATTACTCCCTCAACATCTTTGATAAAATCATCCATGACATAAGCTGATTGCTCATTTGGTTTATCACTATCGTTGTAGCCACGCAAGTCAAGGGCAACGACTTTAAAATTTTGGGCAAATTCTGGTATTTGATGCCGCCAAGAATACCAAAACTCAGGAAACCCATGCAACATCAACATTAAAGGGCCTTCACCTTGGGTAACGTAGTGTAGTTTTACCCGATTGGTAATTATATATTCGTGTTTCCAAGAACTTTCTATTAGAGACATAATTAATCCAAATTCAGCATTAAAAAATACTAAATACTAATACTGTACTTAGCAAGTGTAATATTATTTTGATCGGCCTCACATCTATTGAAAGACAGTATTCCGATAGTGATTTTTTGCACAAATATTAGACAATTTGTCTTGAGGTAGATGTGAATCGTGGGCAAATTTTGGTAAAAGGTAGATATAATTCTTCCCAACTACCATGACACAACAGTTGACAAACCATCCTTCATTGTGGGTTGAGCGACTGGGACGATTTGGCTATATTTCTAAGGGAGTAGTTTACGGTATAGTTGGACTACTGGCAGCACAGACAGCTTTTGGCAGGGGTGGTAAAACAACTGATACGCAAGGCGCTCTCCAAACAATCGTCAACCAGCCATTTGGTCAATTTTTGCTGACTCTAGTTGCAATTGGCTTGATTGGATACGTAATCTGGCGTTTTGTACAGGCAATTAAAGACCCAGAAAATAAAGGTAATGATGCCAAAGGTTTAGCAATACGAATTGGTTACGCAGTTAATGGCTTGATTTATGCAAGTTTAGCCTTAAGTGCTGTGCAAATCGTTATGGGTACAGGCAGTGGTAAAAATAGTAGTGATTCTACTGAAGATTCGACAGCACGTTTGCTTTCTCAACCTTTTGGCCAATGGTTAGTTGGAACTGTGGGGGTGTTTGTAATTGCTCTAGGTTTCTATCAGTTTTATCAAGCTTTTAGTGGCAAATTTCGTAAAGAACTCAATTTAACTGAATTAAGCAACACACAAGCCCAATGGGTAATGAGAATTTCCAGATTTGGTTTAGCGGCACGGGGTATCGTATTTTGCATTATCGGTTGGTTTTTAATTGAAGCTGCAAGGCAATCGAACGCCGCTACCGCAGAAGGTTTGGATGAAGTATTACAGACGCTAGCACAACAGCCTAACGGAGCATGGCTTTTGGGTATTGTGGCACTAGGTTTAGTTGCTTATGGGATTTACATAATAATACAAGCGCGGTATCGTCGACTAGTCAGTGTTTAGATGGTGCAGTGTCGAGAATTTCAATTAAACAGAATTCAGGAATTAGGAGTCAAAATTCAGAATTAATTCTGTACGATTGGCGGACGAATAATCGGGTTTAAAACCCCTACAAAACAAGAAAATTTGACCCACTAATTGCTTCTGACTCCTGTTAGCGGTAGCGGGGCGTTTAGCCCATTGTGACTCCTGAATTCTTCTTCAAAGAAATGGCAATAATAGAAACTCGTGGTATTTGGTTGACTACTACTGATAGTCAAGTTCTTAGATCGAAAGAACGCATTGCTGAGGCGATGGATTTCCTGGCCGAAACGGGATTTAATGTGGTGTTTCCCGTTGTTTGGAACAAAGCAGTAACTCTGTATCCCAGTCAAACAATGCAGCAGACATTTGGAGTCGAAATTGACCCGATGTCTGTAGGTGGCGACCCTTTAGAAGAGGTGATAGTTGAGGCGCGGCGAGTCGGGTTGAAAGTCATTCCTTGGTTTGAATACGGTTTTGCCAGTTCCTACAATTTGAATGGTGGTGTACTTTTACAAAAAAAACTGGAATGGGCTGCGCGTGATTATAAGGGTAACTTACTGAAGAAAAACGGCTTTGAGTGGTTGAATGCACTCGATCCACAGGTGCAGGAATTCTTCTTAAACTTAGTGCTGGAAGTTGCGAATAATTATGATGTGGATGGTATTCAAGGAGACGATCGCTTCCCTGCATTACCCTCTGAAGGTGGCTACGATCGGGTAACTGTCAACCGTTATCGCCAGGAATTCGATCGCAATCCACCACAGAACCACAAGGATAAGCAATGGTTACAGTGGCGTGCAGATATTCTCAGTGAGTTTTTGGCGCATCTCTACTGGAAGGTGAAAGCGGTGAATCCTAATTTATTAGTAGCGATCGCACCTAATATCTATGATTGGGCATTCCAGGAATATCTGCAAGATTCACCTGCATGGCTGAAGCGGGGAATCGTTGATATGATTCAGCCGCAGATTTATCGCCGTGACTTTAGGAGTTATCAGGCGATCGTTGATAAACTAGTAAACCAACAGTTTACAGATACAACACTGCCCAAGTTAGCACCAGGAATATTGATGAAGCTTGGCTCTTACTGTATTAGTCCAGAATATCTGGTGCAGGTAATTGAATACAATCGTCAACTTGGCATTCAAGGAGAGGTATTCTTTTTTTACGAAGGTTTGCGCGAGAATAACAATGCCCTTGCTAAAGTTTTGCGAAATGGGCCTTATGCTAAGTTTGCATCATTTCCCACATTGTCAGATTTGAGTGCAGGTGGTGTGAGTCACAAGACGACATCTTCTATTTGGTCAGGAATGGAAAATTTGTTAAAAAAGATTTTTTAAGGAAAAAGGCGCGTGGAATATAAATTGTCAGTGGAAAAGGTAATTAATACTTTAAAAGAAGATTTACCGACACTTTTTGAAAAAGATATTTCTTATGACATTTATACACAGGATATCTATTTTAAAGACCCCGTGAATACATTCAAATACAAATTTAACTATCGCATTATATTTTGGACTTTACGATTTCACGCTCGGCTCTTTTTTACCCGAATTTTCTTTGATGTACATGAGATTTATCAGTCAGATGAAGATACGATTTTAGCAAAATGGACAGTGAGGGGGGTGTTGCGCGTTCCCTGGAAAGCAGGGTTACTTTTCAATGGCTATTCGACATATAAACTCAATCAAGATAATTTTATATACAAGCATATCGACACCTGGGATAGAAAGCCAGGGGAGATTCTACGACAGTTTTGGCAAAGGTAAAGCAATAGCTAATTTGATTTTTTACGAGCCTTGTAAAATCTCATTAATTTGACTGATTCTCTGTTTTATTTGTTCTGTCAGAGAATTTCTTAATAAGTCCAGATTTTCTGCTGAAAAGTTTAGTATTCCTAAAGCATATAATAGGCTAGAAACACCAATAAATAAAGCCAAAATTCTCCCAAAACAACCAGGATTGATTTCAATAAAAGCTAATTTAGATTGTCCAATTACAGCAATCGTTATAAAAACAATTCCTGCTATTACAAAGGTGCTATTTGGAGTTAAATCTGTCATTTTTCGATTAAGATGCTTTAGCACTTTTATTGTAGCTATTATTAGTTAAAATTTCTGCTTCTGCTAAATGCAAAAACATAAAAATTTTACAACTCAACATCCACCCCAAACTAATAAGGCTCTGGCTATTACAGTATCGGTCTTGGAATTCATAGTATGCTATGATTTAAAAAGGGATATTTAGACTTTAAGACTTGTTGAGCGACAAATAGCCTTAATTGTCTAAATTGTGTATAAATTGTTTCTGTTTTGCTCAGATACCGAAACAAAAACCCATATTTTGTAAGCAGCGACCTAACTGATATGTCTCTAGATATAAATCAGATGTTTTTAAGTGGCAGCTGATTTAAACCTCAATTTTGCTGAAACTATTCTGTGGTAAAACCTTCAGCATCAAAAAGCCAAAATGTTATCACTCGTGTACTAGACGTTAATTTAGTTTATATATTAAACTGCACTAAGACGATAGGAATAGTGGGTTTTTATGGAAAGCGTCCAAAACGTTAGTCAAGAGTTGAATGTAACAAGAGACACAGCACTAGAGCAATTACAACAGTCTACTCCAGTAAAATTCAAAAAAGACATTTTCAAAAAACTCAGAGGTGGATTTTTTCTGGTACTAGGATATTTACTATCACCACTATGTTGGTGGAATGACCTACTATTCAATCTGCCAATAGCTTATGGTTTTGGGTATGCATGTAGTTTACTTTCCCCAAAATTGCTTCTACCTTGTTCAATTATCGGATATTGGCTCTCTAATATTGTGGGAATTCTCTTGATGCAATTCGGTTCTAAGGACATTTTTCAAAAAGAACCTCAAGAGCATAACCTCAAAAAAGAATTGTTCACAGGTCTAATTTCTTCAACAGTTTATACACTGTTGATTATGCTATTGATCCAGTTGAAGATTCTCGATTCTCCCATTTTATTCTCCAACAGTTAATTTAGTCGATCATCCTTTCTCCAAAGGAATCGATAGTATGGGCGCACCTCTATACGTCCATACTATTTCAAAAAATCAGGGTTTTGAGTCTGTTAATGGAGAGTAAATCAGCGAACAAGAAGATCAATTCTCATCAAATTTTAAAAATTCACTTAAATTCAATAATTTTGGAGCCTCCTTACTTACAATTAATGGCAACTTACCATTCCATTTTTCTAGTGCTTGCCTTTGCAGAATTTCTGGAGTTAAACCATCACGTAATAATCTGTGCGTCTCAGCCTCTCCTTTGGCTAAATTCACTTTTGCTTCAGCCTCTTTTGTTGCTTTCAATGCGATAAATTCTGCTCGTTTTGCTTCTTGTTCAGCAATCTGCTTCGCCTCCACCGCCTCATCAAATCGTTCTGAAAAATGGACATGAACTAGAGAAATATCATCAACTGCAACGTGATAGCTACCCAATCTTGTGGACAAGGCATCATCTACTCCACTCTTGACTTCTCCTCGTTTAGTAATAATTTCTTCAGCAGTATACTTTGCTATTACTGCTTTTAGTACTTCTTCAACGGCTGGGCTAATAATCCGAATAACTACATTTTGTTCATCTCCAATTTCCTGAAAAATGACATTTATTTCCTGGGGAATAATATGCCAATTGAGAGCTACATCGGCAAAAACATTTTGTAAATCTTTGGAAGAAGCCTCAGCAGAAATTTCCTGTTTTTGAACTCTAATACTCAACTTTTTCACAGTATTGACTACAGGAATAATTAAGTGAAGTCCTTCTCCTAATATCTGGTTTTGTACTTCGCCAAATTTCATTAATACACCACGTTCTCCTGCATTTATAATCACACAAGGCGTGAGTAAGAGAGTTATCAAACACAAAAGAGCGGTCAGTTTACCGGCACTGTTAAAACTTGTAATTTTTATCATCTGTGTGAACCATGTATGCATCTTGCATAGAGACACATATTTAGGAGTTATGGGCTTCTTCCCGTCATGATTTTAGCTCGACTTGATCCAAAATTAAGAACATTCTCGACTCAATAGCAACTGCCCATTATTCAGCCGATATAGACCTTGCGGTTCGATAATCGGATCGCCTTTCTTCCAGGGACGGGATGTAGTTTCGACACCTCTCACCTCACCAGTTATGTAGTTAGAAACCAAAACCCCAGGACGATTAGTAGTCAAGGCACCAGAACCTGTGATGGTAAAAGAGTTTTCTTGTCGCTTTGTGCCGCGTGAAATGCAACTATTGGCGATGAGTGCATTAGCATCGATGACTGGAGGTAATTCGGTGAAGCTATTTTGGATGGAACTGGTATCAGGTACGTTAATGTTGATCGCACCTGAAACACCTAATTCGGAACTGGCAGTAATATCGCTTTTTTCAGTTGGCTTTGGACGCGCTTCGATACCGAAGATACCTTGGGAGTTAATTTCGACATTTCCACCGCGTCCTTGAAAGGCATTGGCGCTAATGTCGCTGTTTTCTTTGGGAATGGCGACGATAAATTTTGAGTTGATATTGATGTTACCGCCATTGCCACCAGCTTGTGCCGTACCTGCGTTGGTGGAGATTTGACCACCACGTCGCATGAGAAGTAAATCCCTAATTCCCAGCTTAATATTACCCCCATTGCCTGATGCTGATTCAGCGATGAATCTTCCCTGTTTATCTAAAGTAACTTTGGGCGAGTTAACTTCAATATCACCTGCAACACCAAAGCCTGAAGAACGAACAAAGAAACCACTATTAGCATCATCTTCGGGAAACCTTTTAAGAAGTTGAGCTTCTGTATTCTCAGGATTTATGTAGGTATCTGAAACAATTACTTGGTCTTTAGCATTGACTATAATCTTACCTGCATTACCACCTCCTGTAGTAGTTGTAATAAGTTGCCCCCCATTACTAGCCTCCACTATTCGTGCATTGACTGTAATATTTCCACCATCACCAAAATTATAAGTTCTTGCGTCTAATAAAGCACTATCAGATATTCGAAAAACATCAGTATTTACAGTGATATTGCCACTGTTACCTATAGTTACAGTATATGTAAATAATCCACTGGAATTGCCAGTGATTGGATTAAAACCAGAAATATTAACACCATCAGTTGCGTTAATTTGGATATTTCCAGCTTTAATAGAATTGGTACTAAATTTAAAAAAATCTATGGAAGGATTTCCAGGAGAAGTAATTTCTACACCAGCAAAAGCTCCACGGCTAATGGCAACAAATTGAGCGCCATTCGTTAAGGAGAGAGAGTGAGATGTAACATTAATTTCTCCCCCCTTACCCAATCCCTCTTCTTCTACAGAACTAAATATAAAACCATTTGAAAAAGACGCAGAATCCTTGGCTTGTATGAAGATATTACCTGCATTTCCTTCTCCAAAGGTACTAGTCGAAATTCTGGCATCATCCGTTACAGATAACGAGCCAGAGGATATAGTAATGTTTCCTCCTTTACCAACTGTTCTTCTTCCTAAGTTGCTTCTAATTCCACTTGCCTTTCCTTCTCTGATTCCAGCGATCGCAACTGCACCCGTGACATCGATATTAACATTGCCTGCATTTCCCTGGTTGAATGGCTGTCCGACAGAATTGTCATCATTATTTTTAACAGAGGTTACTAGTTGAGCGCCATCACTAATGGAGAGTGAAGCGGCCTTAATGTTGATATTGGCACCATTACCCTCACTTTTTGACTCCACGTCACTGAGGATGCCAGTATTATTTCCTGAAATTGAAACAGAACCAGAAGCACTAATAAACACATTTCCTGCATCCCCTCGTCCAAAAGTACTAGAAGCTAATTGAGCGCCGTTGTTCAAGAAAAATGAGCCAGTAGTGATATTAATATCCCCTCCTGTACCCGCACCTGTTGCTTTGACAATGCTGAAAATGCCATCACTTCTGTCAATAGAGACTGTATCACTGGCATTAATTATCACATTACCTGCATTTCCCTTTCCAGCAGTACTTACTTCTAAGCCAGCACCATTAGTAATGAATACTGATCCAGTATTAATGAGGATTTTACCACCGTTACCTACCGCTCCTGCTAGTACTAAACTGCGAGCCGCGCTATTTAATCCATTACTGCCTATACCATCAAAAACAACTGTATCACGAGCATCGATGCTCACATTACCTGCATCTCCTCGTCCAAGGGTGCTAGTAGTTAAAAAAGCACCATTTGTAACAGACAGCAATCCTGTGGTGATGTTAACACCACCTCCTTTGCCTACCGCTCCTGCTCCTGATATGCTGAAAGCCGCACTGGCTGCTCCATCAAAATTTACTGTATCGCTAGCATTAATGGTTACATTACCAGCATCTCCCTGACCAAAACTGCTGGCACTCAATTGTGACCCGTTGTTCACAGAGAGCTTTCTAGTGTTGATGTTTATCGTACCTGCTTTCCCCACTCCTCTAGCATTTACAAGAGCAAAGGCTTGGCTTCCCACATCAAAGAAGGCTATATCACTGGCATTGATATTCACATTGCCTGCATCTCCTCGTCCACTAGTACTGGCTGATAATCCTGCATTATTAGTGACAAAAAGTGACTTAGTGGTGATATTGATGCCACCAGCTTTACCTACCACTCCCTCTCCTAATATGCTCAAAGCCGCACTGTCTGCTCCATCAAAATGTACTGTATCGCTAGCATTAATGGTTAGATTACCAGCATCTCCCCGTCCAAAACTGCTAGCACTCAGTTCTGAACCATTTTTCACAGACAGCGACCTGGCATTAATGTTGACATTGCCACTTTTTCCTACTCCTTCAGTTGTCGTTAGGCTATAAGCGTAGCTCTTTTGATCAAAAGAGACACTATCGCGTGCATTGATATTAATAATCCCTGCATTTCCTCGTCCACTAGTACTAGCAGACATGTATGTATTATTGCTCAAAGATACTAACCCAGCTTTAATGGAAATATTGCCAGCATTCCCGACTGCTTCATTTCCAATTCCGCTATAAGCATTAGCCCCATCAAATAAAACATTTTCACGAGCATCTATAATGATATTTCCCGCATTCCCTTGTCCTAAATTTGAGGCAGCAAGTAGAGCGCTATCCTCTAATGTGAGGGAACTAGAATTTATGGTAATATTACCTCCATTGCCTTTTGCTCCCAAATTCACAAAATTGTAAATTCCGCTCCCAACTCCAGCAACTTTGATTTCTCCGGTAGCATTAAGTGTAATATCACCTGCAACAGTCTCAGGTGTACCCAAACCTTGCCCAATGCCAGCAATCAGTACACTTTCTTCTAAAATATCTATATTACGAGCGTTGACTATGATGTCTCCACCATCACTAGCACTTACATTTATATTTGCAGCATTTTTGAGAGACACATCTGCCCGCGTGACATTCTCTGGAAACGTTAGACTGAAATTATTATCATCTAGCTGAAGATTGATATTTCCAGGAGCAGATAATCCTCCTAACTCAACTCGACCACCATAGGCTCGCAATCTGCCACCATCCATATTAATGTCGCTACCTACAAGCAGTAAACTCTTCCTATCTGGCACTCGTAAACCAGATGTATTCATGCCTGAAGGAGATATTCCTGCTGGTACAATTGAGTTATTTTGAATTGCTGCATTCTGATTAATCTGATTAAAAAATAAAATCGAAGGATTAATAGTCAATAATGGCGCGGCTTGGGGATTTGTGGCACTAAAAACACCCTGATTCCCAAATTGTACTCCGTTCGCCGTCGTCCCCACAAAGGAACCCTGCACATCTAGACTGGCATCTTTTCCAAACACAATCCCATTAGGATTTATCAAAAATACATTAGGATTAGAACTACCAAATGTGCCGAGTCTTCCCAAAATTTCTGAAGGATTATTACCTGTCACCCGTGCCAAAATATTTTGGATGTCTGCGCTAGGACTGAAGAAATAAGCTGCCCGTCCCTCGCTGATATTAAATTCTCCAAAGCTGTGAAACAGATTTATTTGGCGAATTGCACCACCTGTAATTACTTCAATTGGTTGTCCCTGAAAGTTGCCTATAACTTGAGATGACTCAGTACCAAGTGTACTATCAGGTACGATATTACTTTGTTGTGCCTGGGTTTTGTTAGTGAGGAGACTTACACTTAAGCAGCCCAGCAACCCTGCCAATCCCAATTGCAAACACTTGTGTAATCCGTATTTTCTCGTCATAAGACGCGCTTTCATATAGATTATTCCAGTATCTAATAAAGCTGTACCTTTGGACTATAAACAAGCGAATACTCGTTAAGTATGCAGTTTTCTGCAATAATGGGGCGATGTCTGATATGACAAAGACTGGACGGCGATAAAATAAATATGTCCTAAGCTTAGTGTTTTTATAGTTCGCCAAAATTACGATAAATTGTTAGTGCGATCGCTCTACAAATGGAGATTGCAAGTACTACAATAATCAATCTGAATATAGTTATTAATTGCTGTCACAGAACCATAAATAACAAAAAGCCCCAGGCTGTGGAGCTAGGGGCTTTTATTAAATTATGGTTCCTGGCATCGAGCTATTTTTGCGTAGGGCAACCCCTA
>NZ_JAVRCD010000118.1:0-10582 GCF_034530895.1 Nostoc sp. DedQUE08 | reverse complement strand
CTGGGCCAATTACAACATTTGGATTTGAGCAGGACTGCGATTCAAGACCTGTCACTACTGTCTACTCTGGGCCAATTACAACATTTGGATTTGAGCAGGACTGCGATTCAAGACCTGTCACCACTGTTTACTCTGGGCCAATTACAACATTTGGATTTGAGTGACACCGCGATTCAAGACCTGTCACCACTGTTTACTCTGGGCCAATTACAACATTTGGATTTGAGTGACACCCAAGTCTATGATTTTACCGCCCTTATGAAGCTGCCCCAGACAGTCCTACTATTTGTAAATGAGTCTCAGAAAAAAGCCGCTGAACTTCAGAAGGTAACGAATAAGTTGAACATTATATCTGATATACCATTCTAAGAAAAAAGAAATATACTTTTTATACTTTTTTAAAATCTAAATAGTGTTGTCGCTGCTATTGGGGTCATAGAGCCAATTTAGTGTTGTTCGAGATATGTAAACGAATCAACCAGCAAGCGCAGCATTGAAAAGCGATCACAAGGGGAAGATAGTTTTTGTGGCAATTTAAAACCAGCAAAAATGGATGCTAGGGGGATAAGGGCGATCGTAAGAGCTAGAAGCAATTCCCCAAGGTGGGGCGACAGTAAAAATAGATGTTGGGGTGTGAGGGCGATCGCTCCAAAGAGCGGCTTGCTGCCAAAAATTAACCCCATCCGCAAGAGATGGGGTAGACATTATTGGGTGGTCGTAAGCCTTAAACTATAAATTGCATTAACATTTTTGGGTTATTAGATTTACAACCCTTAAATGCCATTAAACAACAAACAAATTTTATTAGCCCGCTTTGTATAGTTTCTTGCAAGCTTAATGATGACTCGGCAGGCCAGCGCTCTAGCCAGTCTCCTTCTACATTTTGAACGAAGTTATCAATTCCATCAACACCAAATTCCTCCCTAGAGCGCACTAAATCCCTAGCTCTTTGGAGAGATTGCATAACTTCATCAATTTTTTGTTCTCTGGCGGTCTTCATAGGTAAGGACATTAGCTTAATGCCTTAATTAGTATCTATTGCTAAACAATAACAGCTATCTTGATTTAAGTCACTATGTTCAAGGATACAATATGCAATTTTAAAATTAACATTACTTAATGTGGGAATAAAGTTCATAAATAACCCTTTTTCAATTTTCCAATGTTTTAATGTTTTTAGCCATTTATCCTGTTTGTTGTCAGTTAGTTCCCGTCTAAGTGTAGTAATTTGTACACATAGAGGTTTGCCTCTACTTCCCACAGCAATTATGTCTGTAGCCATTGACAAATCTGCAATGTAAGGACTAAAGCTATCACCTCCACGTTTTTCTATTTGTTGTCGAATGCCGCTGATACGCGGTGCATCAGATCCAGCAAAACTTCCATCTAAAAGTTTTTGTTTCCATATTTCAATCTTGGGATCTCTTTCATTAATCCATTCTGGAAATAAATGTTCGTACCAATATCTTTCACATTGGGGTAGTGTTGCAAATACGAGTTCTCTATCTTCTGCGGGTAAATACTGAATTTTTAACCAATTATCAGTAAAAGTTATCAATTCCTCAAGGAATTGCATCAAGTGTTTTTTGCTTTTAATAAGTCCAGGTTTTTTCTTGGAGACCCAACTTTGTATGTATTGAAGTCTTTTAACTAGATTGGGGTTTACCAATTTAGCTTCTTCTATAAGTCTTTTTAAATCAGAGTTAACTTGTTCAGCGGATTTGTGCACATTAATTTTGTAACCCAACTCTTGGGTTTTATCGGCTAATCAATAGTAACGCCATTATTGCGATTGCTTCTACAACTATTGGCATCGCTTTTGGCAACCCGCAAGCCTAACTCCAGTTAAGACCGTTTCAGCAGCAACTCCCCTAAATCGTATAACTGCTGGCCTATCTGCTGCGTCACAGTAGTAGCTGCATTATTGGGCAGACGTAACGTCCATCGCCTCCAATAGACATATCCGCAAATGAGTATCAAAGCCTTGTAAAGTAAGGCTCAAAACCTAATTTATGGATAAGTCTAATGGCCAAACTTTCTCAAGAGCAATCGACCCCGGATCTTTACAGAGGGGTGAGGGCAGGGCGAACGCAAGGATTTGTAAAAAGTTTTTCATCAGCCTGAACAGGGTGATCGCAATTTTCAGCAGAATCATAGATGCGCGAGGATGAGAGCGATCGCCACCTCACCAGTGCAAGTTTAATCTGCGTCTTTGATTTCGACTGGAGTTTTGTCAAGCCTATCGTTGACTTCCCTGGCAAACCGAATACATTGGACACTCGCGGTCATTCCTCCAATGGCAGTAAAAGTTCCTTCTGCAACTTTGCCTGACAACAGTAATCCGGCTCCTATAAGGCTGATGGAAGCAGATAGACCCGTGGCAACTAAGGCAAGGTTAAAGCTATAGCGTGCTTGCCGTAGGCGTTCTTGGAGAATGTTGGATTCAACTGGCTTATGGCTCATAGATTTTGTTTTTTTGTGTGTTTCGCTTCATTCTTCCAATATCGAGCCAAATGCCTGTAATATTGACTAGGCAAAGATTGTGTTATAAATAACTTGTGATTGCTCTATGATTGTTTGATGCCCAAGTTTTGATTGCCTAAGCGATCGCTTTTTAAATACCGAGTCAAACTATGACAGACCCTAGCCTTGGCAGAAAAAACAGGAAAATAACTATTACATCATCTCCAAAAGGTATTGAGATAGCAGAAAAAGCTTTGATCCGGTTAGGGTTTGATTCAAAAAGCAACTTTGCAAAGTCTCAACTCTTGTCTCGTAGTACAGTGACAAAATTTTTTCAGGGTGAGCCACCAATTCAGCTTGATTCCTTTAAAAGGATATGTGAGGCGTTGAAATTGAATTGGAGAGAAATTGCAGGATTAACAGAAGAAACACAGCCAAAGCAGTTACCAGTAGGTAGTTACAGTAGTCCTGATAGTTATGGGGTGGTAGAGCAAGCGCAATCAGAACACCGTCAAGTAACTGTAATAGATAAACAAAGTCAAAAAATTAAAGCAGTCATCACCTTAAAAGGTGATGTAAATTCAGTTCAAAACTGGAAAATTATTCAATCTGCTGTACAAGAATATTTAGGAGATTCGATAGAAATCACTGATATCAAACAAGGCAGCATCAGATTATTTGTTGAAGGTTCTCCAGAGGATATTGAGCGGCTTGCCTTTCACATCAAATCAAAAGAGCTAAAAACAGTAGCAGGTTTTCCTGTTGAAGGCGTTCAAGTTTTGAGCGAAAGCTTAAATGATGAAAGTGCTGAGTCTGATAAGAAATGGCATTTAGTACAGGAGATTGTTAGTCAGGGAGCTATAGATCGAGACTTGAGTGGTACTGACTTAAGCGATACTGACTTGAGTGGTGCCAACCTCAGAGGTGCTGACTTGAGTGGTACTGACTTAAGCAATGCTGACTTGAGTGGTACTGATTTAAGCGGTGCCAACCTCAGAGGTGCTGACTTGAGTGGTACTGACTTAAGCGATCCCTTCCTCAGGGATGTCGACATCCCTAAGGTCGACCTCAGCGATATCTACTTCATGACCAGTCCCAGGGGTACCAACCTCAGCAATGCCAACCTCAGCAATGCCAACCTCAGCAATGCCAACCTCAGCAATGCCAACCTCAGCAATGCCAACCTCATCGGTGCCAACCTCAGCAATACCAACCTTAGGAATACCAACCTCAGGAATACCAACCTCAACCGTGCCGACCTCAGCAATGCCAACCTCAACCATGCCAACCTCAGCGATGCTAACCTCAGCGATGCCAACCTCAGCGATACTGACTTGATTGGTGCTGACCTCCGCGATACTGACTTGAGTGGTGCCGACCTCAGTGGTGCCAACCTTAGGAATGCCAACCTCAGCAATGCCAACCTTAGGAATGCCAACCTCAGCAATGCCAACCTTAGGAATGCCAACCTCAGCAATGCCAACCTCAGGGGTGTAAATCTTAATGAAGAGACGCAGATTGATAGTAGATGGCGTTTAGTTTGGGAGATTGTTAATCAGCAAGTAGCAGATCGAGATTTAAGTAATGCCGACCTCAGTGGTGCCGACCTCAGCGGTGCCGACCTCAGCGGTGCCAACCTCAGCGGTGCCGACCTCAGCAGTGCCGACCTCAGCGGTGCTGACCTCATCGGTGCCGACTTCAGGTATGCAAACTTAAAGAGCGTAAAGATTGATGAGAAAACGTACATTGAGGGTAAATGGCGTTTGATTTGGGAGATTGTTAATCAGTCACTTAGAAATCGAGTCTTAAATAATGCAAATCTCAGAGATGCCGATCTGAGGCTTGCCTACCTAAGCGGTGCTAACCTAAGCGGTGCCGATTTGAGTGGTGCTAACCTCAGGGCTGCCAACCTAGATAGTGCTAACTTGAGTGGTGCCGACCTGAGCGATGCTGACCTGAACGATGTGATTCTAGACAGTACTATTGTTACAAATGCTTACTTTGGAAGCGGCAAAGGTCTCACAGAGGATATGAAGAAGAAGCTAAAAGAGCGAGGGGCTATTTTTGGCGACCGCCCCCCAGTTAGGAGTCAAAAATAAGAAAGCGGACATGCAAAATTCTTCATAACCCCGAACAGGGCAATCGCTTTCAATGACTTGAAGTTAGTTAAAATAAGAAACGGAAATAGGGGATTTGGGTGAGAGAGATCGCTTCTTACTTATGCCGATCGAGGTGAAATTATCCTTACCAACCAGACCCACAGGTATTAGAGAGGGTGATGCCTGCGGCTGACTGTTAGGTGACGGCGCAGCAGCGTGTAATGCTCACACTTGACTACATCAAGCTATTTATGAATTGCGACATGGGTCGGTAACTGAAGGCAAGCAGATAATCGCTCTTGCTAATTGCACAGAGCAGTAAATACGTTGATGATACTTTGAAGATTGTGAAAAGTTTTTCACTATCATCTGCGTGAATTAAAAAACTTTGAACAAGAACGGGCTATGGTAATAATATGGGTGGGGTGAACTCTGAGCTATTGAAAAATAAATAGAAAAAGTTTATCAAAGCTCATCTTGGGCTACTCTAGAACTAGGCATCAAACATCGCTTAGTCTTGAAAAATTTTCATAAACTCGCTGCTGTAGAATTTGCAGTTCATCTAAGCATAAATCTTTATTTATACTAAAGTTCTACAACTTTAATTCCAGACTAAAATTCCCGAACAATATCTTGCCCAATTCCTTAAAATCTAACCCAAACAACTGGGATACACTAATCTTCGCCTTCTCACACACAGGAATAATCAACTTTACCAAATGATAAGGTTGACTTTGATTTGTTGTTGAGGCTATCCTCAACGATTCCATGATTCCCCCTAAATCTCCCAATAACTTCAAATCCTTTCCAATAGTTTGTTCAAATACTAACAAAATCAATTGTAATTTTCGGGTTAACTCGATTGGGATGGGTTTATATCCTAATTGGGGAGTAAGTGCAATTAATTCGCTAATTCCTTGAATATTAACTCGATATTTCTCTATATCCTCTTCGCCTTTAATTTCCTGTCCTAACCACCCATAACAGCGAGAACAAAATCCCGCAGGTGAAAACTTAGTCATCACAGGTAAACGCGAACCACAATGAGGACATTCTTCTACTAATCGCTGTTTGTGAATCAAACAAAATTCTACATTTTTAAATGACCATAATAATGGTTCATAAATAGTTTTGTTCTCCTGCTGCCACTCTTTCCAACAACAAGGACACCAAGCGCGATAGTTCCGAAATAACCCCTTGTCATAAATCATTCCTTTCCAGTTTAAAAGAGTCAAAAAACGTAAATCCTGACGCATTGTTAACTCTTCTAAGACAGTGACTAACTTCCCTGTCATTTCTCGCATTCCGTTGATAGCCGGTTTAGCATCGCCATTTCCTAATAAATAGCTGACACTCTTTTGCAGTAACTTCGATTTATCCTCATTTTCCAAAATAAGTAGCGCAATTTCCCCCATAATAAGCTTCTGGGCAGTTAAACAATGCTCGTGTGCCAAACGATTAAGATAACTGCTGAGACTTTCTGTATGGGTAGTTCCCACACCCACAGGTTCAAGACAAAATAAGCGACTCCGTTGAGGGATTTCTAGAGGTTTTGGACTCCAAAGTTCCTCATAAATATTCATCCCTCTTGATTAACTCCTACTAAGTCTCTCCCTACCTTACGTTCCCCAACTTTTCTACCTTTTTTCACTGGTTGAGAATTGATAGATCCAGGCTTTTCAACTTTTTCCTCGTTCTTATATAGAAAAGATAAACGGCTTTCTCCTGCTTCTAACTCTTTTTGAATTGTTTTTCGTCTTCCTGCTGATAATTCCCTTGCTTTAAAATCTTTCATCCTCACTGTTCTAGCGCCCTCGTCTAACGCATTTTTGAGAGCGCGATACCACCAACTTTTAAGAATGCCCACACACCCTATCGAGTATTCCATAAAATATTCCCAATGTTCCTCTAATTGGGGTTCATATTCAACTGGCAAATACTGTTGTAAAGTCTTAATTACCTTAATAAATTCTTGTTGATCTTCTGATTTAGTCAGATAGTAGGGAGGTAAATAATAATCTTCACTTCTTTTTCCTACTTGACCATTGACTTCTTGACATTTTAAAAGTTCATAAGTTCCAAATAAAATATGAACTGTTTGAGTTTTATTAGCCAGTGATTTAAGCCAGTTCATTTGAACATTTATTTGTCTTCCTCCTGCAACATCAAATAAGTGCTGTGCTTCATCTAAGGTATAAGCTTTTAATTGACGGTGTAAAAAAACCTTTTGCATTGTTCGACGCAAAGCTTTAGCATTTTTTCCTTCATGATCTCCTATTAGATTATCTGAGTTGTCATCCTCTAAATCAACTCCATAATTTTCTTTATAATCAATTAAAACTTCCTTCAAAGATTCCAAAACTTGAATATAGTAATCAGAATAGTTAAACTTTCCTCCTTCAGCACCATCTACCTCGATTCCTCCTACCACTAAGCTTCCTGGATTAGAAATAATTTTGTCTGCAAAATGTTTAAGCAATCGTTTTTCAAATTCTGCTTTTAACCGTGATTTTCCTACCCCTGTTACCCCAAACACCAGATAAACTAAAGCATCATCCGGTTCTATAGCATTTTTTAGTAGCTGCTCTAGAACCAGTTTAATATTGCGATGAGGAACAATTATATCTTTAAAATACTTAAGTTTGTTATCAGTTGGTGCTTGTAAAAATTCTTGAGGGAAACGACGATTTGTAACCATTACCACAATTCCTCTTCAGCAAAAACCTGAATTTCATCAGGATTAAATTTTTTGGGTAGACTAGGCTGTGAATTCTCTTCTTTTAAATCTATTAAATCTAGATTTTCTTCTATTGTTTGACTATCTTGAGATGAATGCTGCTCAATATTTGATACATTTAATAATACCGCACTACTCAGGTTCCCTTCAATTAAATTGAAAACTAATTTAGCAGATTGATCTCGACGAATTTGTAGTATTAATTCTTCATGCTCTTCCGCATTATTAAGTAAGTCAACAATCTCTTTAGAACCTACATATTGACTTTGATTATAGATTTGCCGTTTTCGTCTGCAAATTGTTGTGGCTATTGCTACTGCCTTTTCTGAATGTCCTTGAAACTTCATATAATAATTAGATAAACACTTTACCCAATGATTATTAACATAGGCATAAGTAACACCATAATCTAGTGGGTCATAGCGAACAGGAATAGATTGATTCTCAACACTGTAAAATTCATCTGTCCAATAATTTTGATAGTTGACTCTAATTCCTTGACCAGGAATAACTTTGGCCGTTCCCTTATTGTTCGTCGGCAAGGTTAAAATCTTGAATTGCTCATCATACTTAATATATTGATGAGGGCGATGTCCCGTTTTAGCTAACCCTAATTCAAAAGCCTTATGAGGCGACATTCCTTCTAAAGCAGGATGTTCTGCTTTATCATAAACTCCATAAGCATAGCCAAATGCCAAATAATCGTATAATTCTTCTAAATTCCAGACAGCTAAACTCTTGGGATTATTTGCTTTTTTAACGAGGCGGACGTGCTTCATGATTTGGGTATTCCCCCTCAAGTTATTAATAAATTCAGTATTTTGTGAGCCAAACCAACGTTCAATAATTGAACTAAATTTAGGGCAATCCTTAGGACGATGCTTTTTGTTGGCATCAAAACGCGCTAATAATGTATCAAAATAAGTAGAACGAAACTCCTTGCCGTTATCCACAACAATCAATTCAGGAAATCTTCCAAACCGTTGTATACAGATGCGAATAGCCATCATACAAGAACGGTAACTCGGATGATCAAAGGTAAGGTATAAAGCTAAAATCCTCCGACTATAGGCATCAATCATGCCTGTTACCCAAGGTCTGCCTAAATTTTTGCCACTATAGGGACAGATACACTCAACATCAAGCTTTGTGTGGTCAATATGAACGATTTCGAGCGGGCGATCTCCATGACGGGGGGTGGTAGGTTGAATTAACCAAGGCCCCAACAAATTATTCGCTGCACGAGATCCCCTTCTATTTTTAGTTTGTTGATAGCTGTTTCGTTTTTTCACTCTCTCGTAATAAAAGGTATGACTGGGAACAGGAGAAATTCGTCCCTCTTTCTGCCATTTATCCTCTAAAAATTTATACGTCTGCCAAACATTTTTTTGTTTAGGAGTTTCATATTGTTCTTTAATGACTTTATCAATAAATTCTAAATCTTCATCAGAATAACGAGGGGTTGGATTGCCTTTGTATTGGGGAATTAAGCCAATAAACCCACATCCGTATTTTTGTTGGGCTTTTCGATATTTTGCTTTCCAGTCGCGTAGAGTTCGTTCTGATAGATCATCGCATTTTTGAGAATTATCAGCTTCTTTCCCTAAAAAAGGCTGAATAGCTGCATAACGATAATTTGCAATTTCTAAGGCTTTAGGACTGGCCTCTAGAAAGTATTGCCATCCTTCCTCATCTAAAGTTGTGTGGTTTTCTGTCTCAAGATTACTAATTTCTCCTAATTCGATTAATTGTTGAAATTCTGCATAAGTCCAGCGAATAATTCCTTGTTCTCCTCTAAGAATGATTTTACTTTCCCCAATATGGTCAATGGTGAGGCTTTTTCCATCTAACAAAAATGATGACCCCACTTTAAGTTCAACTATCGACACATTGCTGGATACAGGTTCACAATAATCATGAGTTACCGTGATATAAGCTTCTGCGGTAGCTTGGTCACGGAATAGATGAACTTTCTCTTGATCCACCAAAGCTACTTCGCTTAAATTCACATAGACTTTTTCGAGGGCAATTAAGGTATTAATATCATCAATAGTGGCATTTTTCGCCTTCTCAAGCAGATTGGTGAGGTTAATACCGGGATAATTAACGATAATCTCTTGAACATTTGCTTCTATTTGGTCATTAAGGATATATTCTTGATTTAAATATCCTTGTTTGTAGGATTGTAAATATTTCTGATTGCGATATTTGATCCAATCAATTTCACTATCAGAACGAAGACGATAATAATATCCTAAGCTTTCGATATATTCTTGAACAATGACATCCACCCATTGTCCTTCTATTTTTTGATAGCGATGAGGCTGTTCCCCACTAAGTTTTTCCAGTCTTTTCTCTGTTTTCCACTCTTCAAAACCACAAAAATTCTTTCTCATTACAAAAAAATCGGGATAATGACTGATAGTTGTGGCTTGTTTACCTTGTGGTGAGCATTTAATACTGAATTTAATCGGTTGATCCCAATATTCTAAAACTTGGTCATCATATTCATAAAATTGAGTAATAGCTGGTAATTCAACAGTATGAGACTCAAATTGAATCGTTCTACCCATCTTTGAGCTAGCATAGAAACCATGAACGTTTCTTCCTCCTCCTTTGACTTTACGAGCTGGTGGGGAAGTCCTAATTTGGTTAACCAAATCTCTTTGCTGTTGGGAGAGTCGCAAACTATCACACCATGCTTGAAACTCGACATCGTAGAGCATGGTTATCTCCTCTAAAATTAGTACAATTTTACCTATAAAAACACCATAACAAGTTCAGACTATTTCGGCAATGTCAAACTTTAAAATTGCTATTCCGGCAAACTCAGGCTTTAAAAACTGCTTATATTATAGATATTCGTGGAACGGATTTACTGGGATTGAGGCAATGTAGTGGCAAAATCAAACTTTAAAGTACGGCAAAACCAAGCTTTAAATTACAGTCTGTGACTTTACTCAAAAGTTTGCCGCTATGGCAAGCTTATGCTTCTAATTTTGCAGGTGTAGAGAAAGAAGCCAACTTACTCTACCCTTTTAAGTTTAATAGCTTTACACTCCAATTTCATGTCGTGTTTCATTTTCGGTGACGAGGTGCTTTACCATAGCAAGCCCCACATAGGCGAATTGGCTCATGCTGCATTTCTACGTCAAAAGGTGGAAGCATTTGAGCAAGCCTGTCTGCATCTACTTCTACTACAGATGCGATCGCATTTGCTATTTCGGAGTACTCATTTGCTATTTCGGAGTACTCATTTGTTATTTCGGAGTACTCATTTGTT
>NZ_JAVRCD010000117.1:2768-11259 GCF_034530895.1 Nostoc sp. DedQUE08 | reverse complement strand
TCCCCAGTCCCTAGTCCCTACGATTAATTCAGAAATCAAATCAGATTGCTATAGTTTGGATAACAAAATTTTACGATAATTAAACCATATATTATAATATCATGGCTAGTATATTTGTAAATATCAATATAATTTAAAATGTCAAACTTACATCATTTGCTAAATCAAGTTTTATTGACTTTTGTAGATTCTTTTAAAGAGCATAGAGAAGATTTATCAGCACTGCTACTAACACATCAGAAGTATTTATGGTTAGGGTCAGATGAAACTTCAACTATTGAGCGTCTTTCTTTGATTGATACTGAGAAATTTACAGATCATCAACAATTTCGTGTAGCAGAATTTATCGATTTACCTGCACCAGAAGAGGAAGAAATTGATGTAGAGGGACTAGCTTACACGGATAATTACTTATGGTTTGTTGGTTCTCACAGCTACAAACGTAAAAAATCCAAACCCGAAAATACAGATGCCAAGAACTTTAAAAGGCTAGCAAAAATTGAATCAGAACCTAACCGTTACATTTTAGGTCGAATTCCTCTGATAGACGGTAAGCTATTCTCATCTTGCCCACATCCCGAAAAGCCAGATGTGCAATTGACTGCCAGTAAATTAGAGGTGACGAATCAGGGTAATTTGCTGATGACAGCTTTGGCAGATGATGCCCATTTAGGCTTGTTTATTAAGGCAGGAATTCCCGGAAAGGATAATGGCTTTGATATTGAAGGAATAGGCATTTATCAAAACCGCGTCTTTCTGGGTTTGCGCGGGCCTGTATTGCGAGGTTGGGCTGTGGTGCTGGAAATAGAGTTAGAAGATTCTACCCCTGGACTGATGAAACTAAAGCAAATTGGAGAATTGCAGGAGTTATATAAAAAGCATTTTATCTGGTTGAATGGTTTGGGAATTCGAGATTTGTATGTAAATGATAAAGATTTGTTGATTTTAGCTGGGCCAACGATGGATTTAGATGGCCCCGTGCAAGTTTATCGCTGGGTAAATGGTGTGAATATGCGAGAAAATGTCTTCAGCAATCCCGATTTTGTGCAAGATATTCCTTATGGGAATCGGGAAGAACACGCTGAAGGAATGACGCTGTTTCAGGATGTAACTGGCATACCTTCGCTATTGGTAGTTTATGATTCTCCAGCAAAAAGTAGGCTGGTGGGTGATGATAGTGTAATGGCGGATGTGTTTAAGTTGGGCTAACTTCAATCTTGGATTTGGGATTTTAGATTGTTAAATGTTAGTAGAAATTGCTTGTACGGGACAGGTGGGGATACACTGTTCGCAGACAATACAGCGCGATCGCGTGAATGTCAACTTGTATGTCTCTGGCTGGAGGGTGAGGGCTTCGGTAGGACAAACCCCAGTACACAAGCCACAGTGAACACACACATCCTCGTCGATCGCAATTTCGCCTAACGTCGAAGAAACATTAACATTACGCGATCGCATCCACTCGATCGCCGCATCTAATTGATCGATGTCTCCCGATAATTCCACTACCAATTTGCCAATTTGATTTGGGGCAACTTGAGCGCGGATAATATTAGCGGCGACGTTGAACTCTTTAGCCAGTACGTAAGTGACTGGCATTTGCACGGCGCGTTTCGGGAAGGTGAGTGTTACTCGTTTTTTCACAGGTTTAGCAGAGGGTTTTTTCTGTTGTAACGTATTGAGAGTTTTATCGAAACAATCGGGTCTAAAACCTCGCCTTTTAAGGCAAAAGTTTGGCAAGCGGGGTATAAATCCCCGTTACAAAAACGGCCTCCTACCTCCTGCCTTCGTTAACAGTCCTTTCCTACAGTAAGTTGCACGAACGAGCAAGGCATCTGCTCCTGGGCAGGTAGCTAGAAAATCCAATTAAAATTAATCAATATTGATATTTGTTAATATTGGAAACCGCAAATATAGACCTTTTGGAAGATGCTTTAAAAATCAGTATTGATACTATATTAAACTTGCCATTTAAATTTATTACTTGTTATCTGTTATATCCATTTTAACTTGGAAAGCTTTTAACATGAAAATTTTAGTTGTCGAAGATGACGAGTTAAGTGCATATTCACTCACCTGCGTTTTAACTAACCAAAACTACGCGGTTGAAGTTGCCACTGATGGTGATACTGCTTGGAATTTTATTCAAACTTACGATTATGATTTAATCCTTCTAGATGTAATGTTGCCCAAACTGGATGGCATTAGTCTTTGTCGTCAAATTCGGTCTAGTGGTCTGCAAATGCCAATATTATTATTGACAGGGTGCGATAGTAGTCATGAGAAAGCGATCGGACTAGATGCAGGCGCAGATGACTACGTAGTTAAACCCTTTGACGCAGAAGAGTTAATTGCTCGTGTTCGGGCACTGTTGCGTCGCAGAGGTGTAACCTCGCAACCTGTACTGGAGTATGGGGGGTTGCGGCTAGACCCTAGTAGCTGTGAAGTCATATATGCTGGAAAGCTGCTAGCACTTACTCCCAAAGAGTATGCTCTTTTAGAACTATTTTTGCGAAATACTCGTCGGGTGTTTAGCTGCGGCATGATTTTAGAACATCTGTGGTGTTATGAAGACACTCCACAAGAAGAAGCTGTTCGCACCCATATCAAAGGGTTACGACACAAACTCAAAGCTGTAGGAGCGCCCAGTGATTTGGTTGAAACAGTTTACGGTATTGGCTATCGGCTGAAATCACTGGCAGAGGGGCAGGGGGGCAGCACTTCGGCTACGCTCAGTGACCGGGGGGCAGCACTTCGGCTACGCTCAGTGACCGAGGGGCAGAGGAGCAGCACTTCTCTACGAGAGGCTGCGCCAACGGCTACGCTCAGTGACCGAGGGGCAGAGGAGCAGAGGGACAGAGGGGAATTAGATTGTGAAAAATCCTTGGTTCCTAATCTCAAATCACAACAGCAAACATTAATGGCAGTTGCGGAAATTTGGCAACGATTTCAAAAGCGGGTAAACGAGCAGGTGAGGGTGCTGGAGGAAGCGATCGCAACTTTAAACCAAAATAGTTTAAATCCCGATTTGCGATCGCTTGCAGCCAAAGAGGCGCATAGCTTGGCGGGATCTTTAGGCACTTTTGGCTTGCCTCTTGGCTCTAAATTAGCACGCAATATCGAACTGTTACTGAGTTCTGGTCAAACCCTGAGTCAATCTGAAATTAGCAACCTCGAAAGTTGGGTAAAGTTATTGCGTCAGGAAATTGACGGAAACGAAGTAGCAGCAATATCTGCATCACCAACGCCACAGGTTTTAGAAACAGTCACACAACCACTGGAAAATGACCTTCATGCAGAAACTAAAATATTGGTTGTGGATGACGATCCGCAAATTCAGGCATTTTTACAAACCTTACTTAGTCCTTGGGGACTAAAAGCGATCGCTCTTGAAGATCCGCGTCATTTCTGGGAAATCTTGGAAATAATTACGCCAGATATGCTGATTCTGGATGTGGAATTACCTTATACAAATGGTATAGAACTTTGCCAATTAGTACGCAACGATTCGCGCTGGTGTGAGTTACCGATTCTATTCCTGACTGTGCATAGCGATGCCGAAATGGTAAATCAAGTGTTTAGCGTTGGTGCTGATGACTTTGTAAGTAAGCCCATTGTTGGGCCAGAACTAGTAACCCGGATCGTCAATCGCTTAGAACGGATGAAATTGCGGCAGCGCGTCGTGCAGGGAGGCAGGGAGGCAGGGGGGCAGGGGGGCAAGGGGGCAGGGGAAGCAGGGGGAGCAGGGGAAGATAGGGTAGTGAATTCTTCTTTGCCTCGCTCATCTCTCAATTTACAAGCCATCAACGAACTGGAATTGCGAGTAGCAGAGCGCACTGCTGAGTTAATTCGGGTGAATCAACAGTTGCAGTCACAACTTGATGAACGTCAACGGACACAAGGAGAATTACGGTTCTCTCAAGCTCGATTTGCACGAATTTTAGATATTGCTGATGATGCAATTATTTCCATTAACGGGTTCCAAAGCATCACTTTGTTTAATCAAGGAGCAGAGAAGATTTTCGGTTACTCGGCCCAAGAAGTGATTGGACAAGGACTTGATTTACTCTTACCGCAGCGTTTTTTTCAAGCGCATCGTCAACATGTGGTTGACTTTGGTCAATCTCCCAATGTTGCCCGTCGGATGGGAGAACGGCGTGAAATCTACGGACGCCGCAAGGATGGTACTGAATTTCCAGCCGAGGCTTCTATCTCCAAAATAGAGATGGCTGAGGAAATATTTTATACGGTTATTTTACGAGATATCACAGAGCGCAAACTAATTGAACGCATGAAAGATGAATTTGTCTCTGTTGTTAGTCATGAACTCCGCACACCTTTAACTTCGATTCACGGCTCTCTAGGAATGCTAGCCAGTGGTTTGCTAGCAACAAACTCAGAGCAGGGAAAACGCCTATTGCAAATTGCCACTGATAGCAGCGAACGCCTAGTACGTTTAATTAACGACATCCTAGACATTGAGCGCATCGAGTCGGGTAAGGCGAAGATGGAACCAGAAATCTGCAATATTGTTGACTTGATCGTTCAAGCAGTAAATGTCATGCAGCCTTTGGCTGACAAAGCAGGAGTGAAAGTATCCGTTTCTGCCGAATCTGGCCAAGTATTGGCAGATTGCGATCGCATTGTCCAAACATTGACCAATCTATTGAGTAACGCCATTAAATTCTCGTCTGCTGGATCTACAGTTTGGTTGGGGGCGCAACCACAAGAGAATGAAGTTTTGTTGACAGTCAAAGATATCGGACGCGGTATCCCAACAGACAAACTTGAGAGTATCTTTGAGCGCTTTCAACAAGTTGACTCTTCAGATTCACGTAACCATGACGGAACTGGTTTAGGTTTGGCAATTTGCAAGAGCATTATGCAACAACACAGCGGACGCATCTGGGCTGAAAGTGTATTAGGTGAAGGTAGCACTTTTTACGTCACTCTGCCATTATTTCGGGCTTTCCAAAATCCCGATCTAGAAGACTCTTCCAACATTCTCTTAGTTCATAGTAGTTACGAGCCAACTACAAATAGCCAACAAAGTCCAGATGCAGAATTTTTGAGCAACGGGCGTGTGACTACTAAGGAATTTGAACAACGGGTGATGAAATTACTTCAGAGCATTACCCCGAAGCAACAAGAGGATAGCAGCAATGACAACAAAGCAAATTCTAGTGGTTGATAACGAGCAGTATATTCAAGAAGTTGCCAAGATTTGCTTGGAAACAGTCGCAGGCTGGAAAGTAGTGACTGCGAGTTCTGGTCAAGAAGGCATAATTAAAGCTGAGACTTACCAACCAGATGCAATTTTACTAGATGTGATGATGCCAGAGATGGATGGCATCACAACCTTTGAAAAGTTACAAGCCAATCCATTAACCAAAGCGATTCCAGTAATTTTGTTAACTGCTAAAATCCAGGCTTCCGATCGCCGTCGCTATAATCAGATGGGAATGATTACCGCGATCGCAAAACCATTCAATCCTCTAGAATTAGCTGCTGAAGTAGCCGTAGCCTTGGGCTGGAGCCTAGAAAAGTAAAACAAAATCTATAGCAAATTAATTTATAAAAAATAGACTAGGGAAAAGTGATTTAAACGTTTTTTAGGTGTTAAAAAACACAATGGATAAAATAAATTTAATTGTTGTTGAAATACCTCATAGAAACGAACGACTTAAATAAATTGTAACTTAGTTACAAAATTAGCTATTTACTACAATTTTAGTCAAACAAGAACCTTTTTTTAGGAATAGTAATAACTTATGTTTATATATGCAATAAAATTAGTTCAATTTTTATTATAAAACTTAATATATATTATCTGAACTACTTGATGCTGTAAAATAAGCAGTGGATTTTGTCGATTAACAAATTAAATCTTAATTTGGTTATTTTTGGTAATAAAGACCAAAAAAATCGGACATAATCAGCATTTTCATTTCACCAAATTAATCTTACGGATGGGTCTAATTGACGAACCACTCATTTTGGTATTATTGCTTTTTCTTCTTCGGCACCACTCTTGCCCGATACTTTCTGATTGCTGGCGGAGCATACTTGCTCTTTTATTTAGTTTTAGGAAAGTCTCTTGCTAACAAGAGTTTGCGTTTGAAACCGTTGATGAATTGTGCCATTAAAAAGGATATTGAATTATCAGTAATCTCCACAGTAGTTTTTGCTATTTCTGGAGCATTTATGATCTCAGAGTATAATTTGGGAGCAACCCTGCTATACGCTGACATCTGGAAATACGGACTGTGGTATTTAATAGTTAGCTTTATTGCAGTACTAATTCTTCAAGATACTTACTTTTATTTTATCCATCGGATGTTTCACCATCCTCGAATTTTTAGATGGATGCATTTTGGACACCACCGTTCAGGAGAGCCAACACCTTGGAGTTCTTCTGCCTTCGACTTACCAGAAGCAATTGTACAAGCACTTTTTTTTGTAGGTGTAAGCTTCATAGTTCCCCTGCATTTCGTCACTTTAGTTGCCGCACTTATAACTATGACAGTATGGGCAGTGTTTACTCATCTCGGATTTGAGCTATTTCCTTCCTCATCTAAAAGTGACTGGATTGGAAAGTGGCTTATTGGTTCTATGCATCATTCCATACATCATCGTAAGTATAAAGTACACTACGGTTTGTATTTTACGTTTTGGGATAAACTGCTTGGTACTGAAGATCCTAATTATGAAAACGAAATCCACATAAGAGAGTTTTAACTATAGCAGTCCTAAATCATTTTTTTCTGTTGGCTGTTATTAGTCATTTGTCCTTTGTAATCACAAATGACAAAGGACAAAGGACAAATGACTACTGACTATTTAATTTTTGTCGAATTCTCAAGCTTGTTTGGATTCACCCAACGATTGACAAATTCGTTGTTAGGTTTGTACACCTTGATTTGCACTTGCTTGGAACTTAACTTGACTATTTCGGCAGGAATTCTTTGGACATCGCTAGAATCAGTGCGGGGCTTGTAAAGCCAAATGACTTTTTGCCCAACTTGAAAGTTGTTAAGATGATTAGTTAAAGAAGGCGTACTGTCTGCCCAAGATGGGAAAGCAATTACTAAGTTGATTAAAAGTACTAAGACCACTAAAGTGATTTGAAAAAGCTTCATAATCATTGCACTTGTCTTAGGCTTGATGGGGCAATCAATCTGCTGCTCTAGCATTTAGTTATTATCCTTGTTTAGATTCTCAGAGTTGAAAGATCGGTATACTAAAATTTCTTTGGGCAATTTAGTAAAAGTTAAAATATCTACTGATTTCAGGATAAAACGACTTAGAGAATAAAATCAAATAGTCTTATTTGTTAAAACGATAACTTATATTTATATATAGGAATCCGGTTTGATTCCTATAAGAGTTATATATAGAAGATTGTGTTGTAAAAATACGTTTGAGAACAAATGGAATAGCTGGAGTAACAAGTTTATTTTACGAAAGCGATCGCTGTTTGCCGTCAACCCAAAATAAATCTTTTGGCTGAGATATTGAAGCGATCGCCGTTTGCTGAAATTTAAGCCGCCCAAAAAATCGGGGCAGGTGACAAACCCGCCCCAACATCTGATATACTGCGCCCAACGGCTGTAGCTACAGGCTTTAAACTATTAACTAAATGCACCATATCTTCTAAAGAAAGTGCTTGACGGGCATCAGAAACAGATTTTTCTGGTTCTGGGTGACATTCAATAATTAATCCATCTGCACCGCAAGCGATCGCAGCCCTAGCTACAGGTGCGACCAACTCCCGTTTGCCGACGGCATGGGAAGGATCTACAATTACAGGCAAGTGAGTTATTTGCTTGAGTGCTGCCACTGCTCCTAGATCTAGGACGTTACGGGTGTAATCGTCGAAACTGCGAATACCTCTTTCGCACAACACCACATCAGGATTCCCGTGACTAAGGATATATTCAGCAGCCATGACGAATTCTTCAATAGTCGCTGCTAAACCACGTTTGAGCAGTATTGGTTTACCAGCTTGTCCCAAAGCTTTGAGCAAATCAAAGTTTTGCATATTGCGGCTACCAACTTGCAGCATATCAGCGTGGGCGGCGACTACTTCAATTTGGGAAATTGACATCACCTCCGTGACAACTGGCATATTGTAATGCGATCGCACCTTGGCTAAAATCTCTAATCCTGACTCTCCCATACCTTGGAAAGCGTAGGGAGATGTGCGAGGTTTGTAGACACCGCCACGCAACCCCTGTACTGATGCATTAGATAGCTTTTGAGCGACTATCTCCATTTGTTCTAAGCTTTCAACAGTGCAGGGGCCGCCGATAATTACCAGTTCTTTACCGCCGAAAGCGACTTCTTTCGAGATTTTAACGATTGTCTGGTGGTTGAGATGGGCTTGTGCAGCAAGTTTGGCATTAATCATGATTACATTCTCCTGAAAAGTTAAGTATTGGGGATTGGGGATTGGGGATTGGGGATTGGGGATTGGGGATTGGGGATTGGG
>NZ_JAVRCD010000117.1:0-2668 GCF_034530895.1 Nostoc sp. DedQUE08 | reverse complement strand
ATTGGGGATTGGGGATTGGGGATTGGGGATTGGGGATTGGGGATTGGGGATTGGGCATTGGGGATTGGGCATTGGGGATTGGGAATTGGTTATTAATTCTTCTCCCTCATTCCCTCATCTCTCCCTTGTCTCCGTTGTCCGTCTATTCCCCATGCCCCATCCCCAATGCCCCATTCCCATTCCCAAATAATAAAAAAGCCCGAAACCTTTAAAAGTTCCGGGCGCGTTCTGATTCATTGGCATGACGCTATTTACCCGGAATTTATTCTGGGCCAAAAGTAAAAGCCATAAAACCAACTAATGAAATAAGTCATGACAATGAAATTCTCCTTAAAAAAACAAAAACCGCAGAGTTTGCTCTGCGGTTCACCGAGCGGTTTCCATTAGGAAACTTAATTCACCCCCGGTGAACCACCCTAAACCAAAAATAAAAATAGGAATTTGTGTTAAGCATTTGCGGGCTTTTTACTAGAAAACTTAAGAAATATACCTATCTAATGTAAACGTAGCAGCAAGAGTGGGCTTTGTCAAGACCTGCACAAACTATAAAAAAACGATAGACTCAGTACAACTCTGGGGATTAAGACTATAACGCTTTGCACAATTCAAAATCACACTCTGTTCTGATTGTACTAGTTGCTTATTTGCGTAGACGAAAAAAGCGGTGAGGGGGTCGCAGTCTTGGCGGTTCCGTCGATTGCGAACCTCCGAACCCGTTGGCGCAGCCTCTCGTAGAGAAGGGCTTGTCATTAAAGATCGCAATAGTTACAGCAGTTTGCAACTAAATAAGGTACATAACCAAGGATTCACAAATCAAATTATTCTTCTGCCTCCTGCCTTTTGCCTCCTGCCTCCTGCCTCCTGCCTCAAAACCAGTGGCTTTATACCTTATGCAAAAGAAAACTGCTGTATATAACCTCAGAAGAAAAATTCAGGATTGAGAAGTTAAAATATATAATTCTCCTGACTTCATCTTACGAAAGCTTATTGCAGGAAATTGACAACCGCCATACCGCCATACATTATTACCCAAGTTCTCATTGACCAGATCAATTTTTTAGGATCATCTGTCTCATTATGCCCAGTTCCAAAATCTTAACCCAATCTTTCGACTATTATGGAGCTTACCCCTGCCCAGTCTGTCGAATAGGTAAGATTTCTCACATGCCATTGATGGAAGCTATGGCTTGTGACTTTTGCCAAGAGATTTTTACAGTCAACTTAGAGCAACAGCAAATCAAGATGCCTTCTAGGCAACCACCTTTAACTTGGCGTTGGAATGGGTTTAATTGGACAGAAGGCCAGTTGGAAGGTATGGAATTAGGTTGGGGTTATGGATTAGCAGCAGCAGTTTTTATAATTCTTCCCACTACTCTAATTGGCATAGTAGCTTACTATTTTCCTGCTAATCTGAAAGAACCCATTACCTGGATGCCATATATTTGGACAATATTAACTTTCTTATCACATTTATCAATTATTGTTTGGATTTATATTGAAGTTTATCAGATTCCAATTGCAGCATATTTTCGAGCGATCGCTCGATGGAGAAATGGAGAGATGGGGAGATGAGAAATCAATTAAAAATTAAAAATTAAAAATTAAAAAACTTCTGCCCAATGCCCCATGCCCAATGCCCCATGCCCAATGCCCCATGCCCCATGCCCCATAATCCATAACAAATGATGCAGCGTATAAATGACTCCATCACTCATAATTAAGTTGATTGTCCACCAAAATATCGTATGAGCGATCTGGAGCGGTACTATAGAGTTTTGGAATTAGAGCCTGGAGCAACACTTGAAGAAGTGAACCAGGCTTACAAAGATTTAGTTTTTGTTTGGCATCCCGATCGCATTCCCAAAGACAATCTCCGTTTACAGCAGAAAGCACAAGACAAGCTGAAAGCTATAAATGAAGCTCGTGAAAAGTTGCGCTCTCTAAAAACCAAACCTCAAACCACACATCAAACTACATATCAAACCACACATTACTCACCGTCACCTCAACAGGAAAAACCATCTCAACCAACCCAGAAACCACCAAAACAAAACTCAGATTTAAGCGGCAAAGACTACAGTCGGGCAAATTTGAGCAATAAAGACTTATCTGGCAGAAATCTGAGTTATGCCAATTTGAGCGGTGCTAATCTCAGCGATACTTTTATGCACAAAGTCAACCTCAGAGGTGCAAATTTATCTGAAGCAAATTTATTTCGGGCAAATCTACTTTTAGCCGATCTCAGGGAAGCGAATTTACGCGCCGCTAATTTGATTGGAGCGGATCTCAGTGGAGCCGACTTGCGAGGAGCCGACTTGACGGGAGCGCGGATTCGTTCTGGTGAGCGGCTTCTGGTTAAATTAGTTGGGACTAACTTAGCAGGGGCAATTATGCCTGATGGTTCAATTTATCAATAACTAAGGTGGCGCCATAACACCAAAATCCTCATGTAGAGACGCGATTTATCGCGTCTAAAAAAACCAATTATCCACACTAATAACCCTTAACTGAAACGTATTGGTGCATAAATGACTCCTATGCAATGCAATTGAAAACTGCTATATGCCTGTTTGCTTGCCTAAAACACTACAATGAGTACGCGATCTACCCAAATGAGAAAGCAATATGCCTTTTTGCTTGCTGAATCTACCGAAATGAGAAAGCAATC
>NZ_JAVRCD010000116.1:0-12255 GCF_034530895.1 Nostoc sp. DedQUE08 | reverse complement strand
GTATGGACATTGCACAGTAGATGACCTCAATTCATCCCTCTATTATGCAACGCCACTTTCTCTTATTGATGCCAAGCTTGATAAAAAGCGGGGTAGGGCATACTTTGGGCGCACTTCCAGATAACTTTGTAGCAATCATCAAATCGCTTAAAGTTATTTTTGTAAGTTTCAGGTGATAAGTAATCCTTCAACACGTTGACAACACTCGGCATCTGTTCCTCTGACAGAATTTTTTCTAAGCTTGATGCCGCTTGCATTCGGATAAAATCATTCAATTGTGGTTTGCCGATTAACTTTACCAAAGCAGCGATCGCTTTTTGGTTGCCAGAGCCAATTTTTCCTAAGCTTTCTGACGCTTGCCTTCGGGTATCATCATCTAGTTGTGGTTTGCCGATTAACTCCACCAAAGCATCAATCGCCTTTTGGTCGCCAGAGCCAATTTCCTTTAAGCTTGATGCTGCTTGCCTTCGGGTATAATCATCCAGTTGTGGTTTGCCGATTAACTCCACCAAAGCATCAATGGCTTTTTGGTTGCCAGAGTCAATTTTCCCTAAGCTTTCTGCTGCTTGCATTCGGATAAAATAATTCAGTTGTGGTTTGTCGATTAACTCCACCAAAGCATCAATGGTTTTTTGGTTGACAGAGCCAATTTTCCCTAAGCTTTGTGCTGCTTGCCATCGAGTAGAATGATTCAGTTGTGATTTGTTGATTAACTCCACCAAAGCATCAATCGCTTTTTGGTTGCTAGAGTCAATTTCCCCTAAACTAGATGCCACTCGCCATCGAATAAAATCATCCAGTTGTGGATTGCCAATTAACTCTACCAAAGCATCAATCGCTTTTTGGTTGCCAGAGCCAATTTCCCCTAAACTATATGCCGCTAGCGTTTGGGTATCATCATCCGGTTGTGGTTTGCCAATTAACTCTACCAAAGCATCAATGGCTTTTTGGTTGCCAGAGTCAATTTTCTCTAAACTATATGCCGCTAGTGTTCGGGTATCATCATCCAGTTGTGGTTTGTCGATTAATTCCACCAAAGCATCAATCGCTTTTTGGTTGCCAGAGCCAATTTTCTCTAAACTATATGCCGCTTCCCATTGGATAAAATCTTCCAATTGTGGTTTACCGATTAACTTCACCAAAGCAGCGATCGCTTTTTGGTTGCCAGAGCCAATTTCCCCTAAGCTATAGATTGCCCGCCATCCAATAAAATCATCCAGTTGTGGTTTGCCAATTAACTCCACCAAAGCATCAATCGCTTTTTGGTTGCCTGGGTCAATTTTCCCTAAACTATATGCCGCTTGCCATCGTGTAAAATTATCCAGTTTTGGTTTGTTGATTAACTTCACCAAAGCAGCGATCGCTTTTTGGTTGCCAGAGCCAATTTCCCCTAAGCTAGATGTCGTTTCCCATCGGGTATCATAATTCAGTTGTGGATTACCGATTAACTCTACCAAAGCATCAATCGCTTTTTGGTTTCCAAAACCAATTTGTCCTAAGCTAGATGCCGCTAGCCTTCGGGTAGAATCATCCAGTTGTGGATTGCCGATTAATTCCACCAAAGCAGCGATCGCTTTTATGCGATTTCTCTGAGGTAGTGCTGTCCTTGCTCCCTCTGAGATTGTTGTGAAAAATCCCACCCACTTGTTTTGTTCAACCTTAAATTCGCCAAAGCCCCATTTAACGATTTCCGCCACAATAGCATCTGCGTTAACAGAATTTTTCCACTCATCAACCCCCGCAGCAGCAAGAAAATAAGCGCGAAACTCGTAAAATCCCCTTGTGACATCAATATCTCTCCATTCTCCGCACCCATCATCAAATTTCATCAACACCTGAATAAAATCTTCTTTCTCCTTCCTTCCTACATCTTCACGTCCTAACCACAGCAAAATCACCTCTTTCCACTGCGGTACAAAAATGCGATAAACGCCTAGCGCGGGGTTGTCGGGAACATGATTCAGAAACTCGTGCCAATCATTGATCGCTAACGCTGCAAAATATTCCTCAAATGTGGGATGGTAGAAAGCGTAAACTTTCTCTTTCGTTGCTGATTCCGCAGCCAGTCCAACTTCATTTAGCCATCCCAACTTTAACGCTAACCAAAATAAAGAATTTTGCTGTTTTGCATCACCTAATTGCTCACGCACAAACTTATGTCGTAGCCGAAACCATGACGTTTCTTGATCGATTGCCCGTTTTGCCAAACGTCCCAACGCTGCGTTTAATTCTTCTTGCTGCTCTTCGGTGGTAGGGAAGCGGTTTTCTTTCCACTTGTAAACCTCTTCTACAAACTGCTGATAAAGTCCGGCTTTAGTTTCTGGTAAACCTTTATCTGAACCTTGCCAAGTGCTACACAACAGCGCTAACCGCAAAGGATTTTTAACTAAATCTTGGATGCGCTGACGTTCAGGTTTATCTAATTCCTGCCATAATCTTTCCCCTTTGTTTGCATCCCTGTTGTGAAACCAACGCCCAATAAACTCTTGCACTTGTTGCGGATATTCAAAGTTGAGTAACCGATACGTCTCAAAATTTTCTAAAGCACCCGCGTTTGCTTCCCAAACATTGACCCGACAAGTCAGCACAACCCGCGCATTTTTCACCCATCCCGTCAACTGCTGCGAAATCTCTGTTAATGCTTGGGGTGAAGACATTTCATCTGCTGCATCCAACAACAACCACACACGATTATTCTTGAATAAATCTGCAAAAGCATTTTCCTGTTCTTCTTTTAAACGCACCACTTCTAAAGCATTCTTCAGCCAATCTTGCAGCAGATAATTTTCTACACTCTTTCTTTGCAAGTCTGCCAAAGAAATCCAAATTGGTAAACCGAGATTGTTGTTTAATATCCAAAAAGCTATAGTTTGCAACTGAGTAGTTTTTCCCGCACCCGGTTCCCCAATTAAAGCGATGCGGTGTCTTTGAGTTTTACAAACACCATCACGGATAATTTTCTCTAAAAAAGCCTGATGTTCAAACCGTTGCTTCTCTTCATAACTCGGTTCGTAAAGCCGCGAACCTTGTTCTGGAGAAATATCCTCGCCGTACTTGTTCGGTTTTTTACGTTCCACCAATGCTAAAGGGACATGAATTTCCTCTAGCTCAAATTTCATGTCTTCATCAGCAAACAGCAACTCATTTGTGGTGAGACGCTTGTGCTTTTGGAGCATAGCGCGGCAGATTTCTTGCCAATCCAAGCTATTATCTGTTTTTTGTTCCTGGAATGTTTCTTTTAAATTCGCCTTTTGGTATTCCTTCCACTTCTGCTTAACCACCTCCAGATTCTCTTTTATCGTCGCTGTCTGATGTTTTAGAGTCAGGGTAAATTTCCAATAACCTTGATTTTTTGCAGTTTTTTGGTCTTCTCGCACTCCCAATTCTTTGAACAAGTCAAGTGCATTTTGAAGCTCTTGTAATTCTCTTTCTTTCTGAGAAAGGTTAGATTCTGCTTTTTTTCGGGGAAGCTTTAAACTTTTCCCAGCATTTTTAATCTGATTGAGTAAATATTCTTTCTTTGTACCAACTTCAGTTGTTTTGCTTCTGTTTCCTGTTGTCTGTTCGCTTTTATATCCGGTAATTCGCAGCTTATCAGCATTCCAGACAACGCAAAGTGGAAGTTTTGATTCACAGTCTTGCTCTTCTGAAAGTTGCAGCAATGCTTCTAGCAGACTGAGTACATTCTCTAAGGCTGATTCATTTTCACGAATATTTCTTGACATCAGTCTGAAATAATTTTTAATTACCCAAACAAACAAGCTTCCCCAAGCTGCAAAAGCTGACGATACAAGCATTATAGACGTTGCGTGGGGGATATGTCTGGGAAAATACCCAAAAAAATAATTGACCTTGTAAACCCAAAAACAAGGTGAATTTAGATGTCAGCTAAAAAACCCGGTACAAGTGTAAGTCAAAAAGCGATGTCTACGACGGGCTACGCCTACGCTTTCTTGCTAATTGTGCAAATAGTGCTAATTGGCATAAATGCCGAAAATCGCTTTCAGCAAGGAGACTCACCAATTGAGGTTTTGATGTGGATGATTAACCAGTGTATCCCAGTCCTGAAACAAGGGGACAGTCTTCGAGAAAAACAGAAAAAGTGAGAATACTGGTAGGGGTGGGTTCATACCAATTCGCAATGAAGCAATCGCCAAACCTTTGCGATTGCTTCGGAAGCTTCTCAATAACCTTATGGTATGTAATTAATTCTGCACAGGTACTTATTATCCAGGTTTGTAGATTTGGATCTATTTCATTATTTTAGTGCAATGGTATCACTCAGATGCTCGTGAAGAATGGAAAATACTTTTTAACCCGCCTCTACTGAATTTTTTCAAAAATCAAATACGAGTCCTATAATCCTGTTATTTCTGCGAGCGCAATTACTATATTGGGTTGGCAGTTACTGTATTGGCGATCACTGTTGAGCAACGCCTAACAATATCAAGCCAGGAATCACTTCCTATTTCAATCGACTTAACCCGAAAATTACAAGAATCTTTGCTCCTTCTGCTCTCTGTCTCCTGCCTTCTGCCTTATTTTCAGAGTAGTATAAATAGTGCGATCGCCTGCTTTGAGAACTGTTTTATTCTTCCTCCCCAAGCTCACCAAGAGCGTCATCAAATTTGCTGATAATGTCGAGTAATTTTGATACGACTCGCGCAAAGATTTTTTTACGATCTAATAACTTGGGTTTTTCATTACAAGCACTCAGCACAGTTTCCCTTAATGGTTCTTTCCCAGAAAATTTATAGTCAGCAATCATTTGATTAACGGCTTCGATCTTGAGGTTCTCCTCTAGGCAGAGTTGCTGAATTGCTTCAATACGTTCTTGAGTCCAGAAGTCTTGAAAAACGGTTTCGACTTTTTCTTCGGGTTCGAGGGTGGGTAGCCGCTCTTCGATAAATTTCTCAAGCAGATCCCGCTTGCTGCGTAGTTGGACTTCTTTCCCGATTAGCTCAAGGATAGACGCTTTCTGATTTTGGTAATCTTCCTGGGTAGCATCATCCTTGATGTCTCGCTGGAGGTTAGCCAGCAGCTTGAGAATATAGGCGACATTGATTTCGTCTCGCTGGATCAGTTCCAGTTCAAAATCGACTTCCTCAACCAAAGATTCTTTCTCGTCATCGGGTTTGGATCGCGTTCTATCATAGATGTCCAGATATTTGCTTTTATAATCTTCAAAGGTTTGTTCATCCAGATTTAAGTCGGAAAAACTAAATTCAGTGAATGATTTACTTACATTCTGTAAACGGATAAGATTACGAAAGGCTTTAACAAACTTAACTTGGTCGTCTTCACTAATAAGCTTATTGACATCGTTAGGGATAGTGGCGATCGCTCTCAGTTCTTGCACCCCGTCATTAAATTTTTCAATGTAGTATTCGTAGGGTTCAATGAAAATTTCTTCACTTGCGTTGGTGTCGGAGAAGAGGGCAACGGCTTGATCGGTATTCTCTTTGAGGTTACGGAAAGAGACGATATTCCCTTGGGATTTAAGTTCGCCCAAAATGCGATTAGTGCGGGAGTATGCTTGAATTAATCCGTGATACTTCAGATTTTTGTCAACGTAAAGCGTATTGAGCTTTTTGACATCAAAACCCGTGAGAAACATATTGACGACTAACAGAATATCGGCACGTTCCTGATCCTGAAAGTTTTCTCGATCGCGGTCTTTCATCCGCTTGGCGATGTCTTTATAGTAGGCATAGAAAGCCTGACTATCTTTGGCGGAATGTTGGGTTTTGTACATCTGGTTATAGTCCGCGATAAATTGATTCAGTTTGTCGCGGCTATGGCTACGGTTGCTTGTATCTGCGCTGATATTAAAATCAGGTTCTCCAATTAAGCCGTTTGCGTCTTGGTCTTCTTCGTTATAGCCAGGGGTAAAAATCGTGATCGCTCGTAGGTCATGTAATCCCTGTTTTTGTTTGTTTTTGAACGTGTCGTAATAGGTAATTAGGGTGTCTACGCTGCTAGCGCAGAGCATCGCCGAGAATTTTCTACCGTGGGTTTTACGGTTATGGTTGGCAATAATCCAATCGACAATTAGAGAAATTCGGTCGGGATTTTCAAAGAATTCTCGGTCTAATTTTGGCTCTGTGATCAGCGTGCCGTCTTTGCGTTTGATTTTGCCCCAATACTCGACGGAAAATTTAAGAACGTTTTCATCGGCGATCGCATTGGTGATCACATATTTATGCAGACATTCCTGGAATAGGTCTTTGGTAGTGCGTTTACCGTGTTCGTTGCTAGCAGCGTTATCGGCAAAGATGGGAGTCCCGGTAAAGCCGAACATTTGGGCTTGGGTAAAGAATTTGACGATATTTTTATGGGTTTCGCCAAATTGGGAGCGGTGGCATTCATCAAAGATAAACACAATGCGCTTATCTTTCAAATGCTCCATTGCCGCTTCATGCTTTTGAGATTTGATCGCTCGGTTGAGTTTCTGGATAGTGGTGACAATGAGGGGGTTATCCCCAGCCATTTGTTCTACCAGTTGTCGAGTGTTGTCGGTGGTGTCTACGCAATTAGGACTGAAATAATTAAATTCTTTACTGGTTTGGTAGTCAAGGTCAGCGCGATCGACGACAAACAGCACTTTATGCACTTTGGGTATTTGGGTGAGAATTTGGGCAGCTTTGAAGCTGGTGAGGGTTTTGCCTGATCCGGTGGTGTGCCAGATATAGCCGTTTTTATCGGTATCCTTGACTCGCTTAATGATGGCTTCTACTGCGTAATATTGATAGGGGCGCAGCACCATCAGCACTTTGTCGGATTCGTGCAGGACAATGTACTTACAAATCATTTTGGAGACGTGGCATTTCTCCAGAAAGCTATCCGCGAAGTCTTCCAGTTGGGTTATGAGGTTGTTTTCTTGGTCTGCCCAGTAGAACGTTTGTTTAAATTCTTGTTTGCGGTTGTTGGCGTAGTAGCGGGTATTGACACCGTTGGAGATGACGAAAATTTGGACGTATTGAAACAGTCCATTGTCTGCGCCGTAGGAATGGCGTTGGTAGCGGTTGATTTGGTTGAAAGCTTCTTTAAGTTCCAGTCCTCGGCGTTTCAGTTCAATTTGCACGAGGGGTAAGCCGTTAATCAGCAAGGTTACGTCGTAGCGGTTTTTGTAATTGCCTTGCTGGGTAATCTGGTTGGTGACTTGATATTGATTTTGACACCAGTGTTCGGTGTTGAGGAATTCTAGGTAAAAGGTAGTGCCATCGTCGCGGCTGAGTTCCATTTTGTCGCGGAGGCGTTTGGCGCGGTCAAAGACGTTACCTTTGTCGAGGTGGTTGAGGATGCTTTTAAACTCTGTGTCGCAGAGTTTGATGTGGTTATGTTTTTCCAGTTGGGTTTTAAGGTTGGCTTTGAGGTCTTCGGCATTGCGAAGGGTGACAGGTTCGTAGCCCAATCCTGTTGTTAGACGTTCAATCAGTTTTTGTTCAAGTTCGGCTTCGGTTTGGGGCATAGGGGAGTGTGGAATGGGATAAAAGTATTACCTACTAACTATTCCCTAATGATGTCTGTTGGGGTTTCTGGGGTGAGGGTTAAACCGCGATAGACTTGTTCAATAGGGAAATTGAGGTTAATGCTTTTGAGTTCGATTGTATCGCCTGCTTTGTAGTTAATAATCAACCAGTCGCCTGCCTCGTTTTTGTGATACAGGTCGATTTCGATGCTGGTGGAACTGACTAGTAAGTAATCGATTAAAGCTGGGTTTTGGCGGTACATTCGGAATTTGCCGCCTCTGTCGTAGGCTTCGGTGCTGGTGGAGAGGACTTCGACAATGAGGCAGGGGTAAGTAACATATTGGGTTGTGGTTTTATCGCGATCGTCGCAGGTAACGCTGGCATCTGGGTAGGTATAGTTATCACTGCCAAAGATATTGACTTTGACATCAGAATTTCCAGTGATGCAACTTGTATTTTCTAAGTGGCTGTCGAACATGGCGGTGAAGCGGATGGCGATACGACCGTGATTGACACTACCGCCGCTCATAGCGTAAACTTCGCCGTTGATGTATTCGTGTTTTTCCAGTTGGGTTGCTTCCCAGGCAAAGTATTCTTCTGGGGTTAAGTTTGTGGGTTTGTCTTTGGCTGCGATCATGTTGGGGAAACTCCTGGATTGGATGACTCGCACACTTTCATATAGAAAAATCTCTGTTGCACTTTATTTTAAACAAATAGATTTATCCGTAATCCCCTACTCTTCGTCTAACAATGCTTGTTCATCAAGGAAGGTTTGTAGCCGGATCTCATAATCTTCATAGTACAGTTTATATAATGCTTGGCTGTAAAGTAGTTTGCCGTCCAAGGGATACTTTTCGTCTAGCAAATCATTGAATTCTGGATTATCTTCATATCTAATTCTGTTTTCTTCTATTTCAAAATCTTCTTTTGACTGCTTTTCTAAGGCAAAACTGAAAAACGAAGATATGAGATAACGGGATAGGCTTTCTGTTATTTCTCTCAGTAGTCGCGATAAATCTTGATCGTTAAGCAGTTCTTTAGGTATATGTTTTCCGTGAGATAAATCACCTCTCGCATTTCTTAATTCATTAATATGTTTTCCTATCTGTGAGAGTTTACTAATAAAATCCCTCTCGTATACATCATCATTTTTTTGAAGTAACTTGGCTGCCTCACAGATAAGATTATTAGTTTCACTTTTCGCACCTTTATTTAAACTTTTTCCTTCTATACTTGGATCAATTTGCGTAATGATAGTTTTACAAATGCTCTGTAGAAGTGAATTACAGCAATCTAAGCTCACACCTGTATGTAAATCTTGGTGATAGTTTTCAATTGCGCTAATAAATTCGGCAAATGCACCATAGTATTGAAAGTCGGGGAATTCTTTGAGATGTCTTTTCACTAACGTTTCTAAACTCTCCATAAAACCTCATTACACAAACATTTTTTGTAGTAAGCCTTTCTTGAATTGTTCGGTTTGGTCAATTTGGCAGGAGAGGATTTCGATTTTGCGATCGATTGCTGTTAAAAAACCAGTAATTTTTTCTTGTTCTTTTTTGCAAGGGTAAAATAGTATGATTGCTGACAATGATTCTTGGTTGATATTTGTATTTGCGCTAGAGGTAGCCAAAGAAAGCAATTCTTTTCTAAATTCTAATGATGAAAAACAATATTTTTTATATAAATGACATAACTCGGAGGATTTCTCTCTAAATCTAATAATAAAACCGCTATAAACAGTATCCTCAAAATCGTCATTTACAAGACACGCCTGACCGACTCCCTCTCTTTTTACTGATGAACGAACAAATAAAACATCTCCTTTTTTGATTTTGTATTGTTCTACTTGGTTTGAGCTGATCTGCACTCGTTCAAGAGGTATTTTTTTGATTTCGCTTTTCCCAAATATATCCATTAAGTTTACAAATTCTACTCCATCTCCAAATGATGATTTATCTGCGTTAAAACCATTTTTGAATTCGCCCAGTTCATCAAGTCTTTTTTCTTCCCAATCAGGAAACTCAGATCCGATCGCCCCCTTAAACCGAATCTTTTGAGAAAAGATTTTCTGCATTACGCCGCGTTTGTAGGTCTGCAATAGTTCCTGCTTGCGGCGGAGTTGGGTTAGACGGCGATCGACAGCCCCCAAAAAACTAGCAATCTTTTCTTGTTCGGCGATCTTTGGAAGAGTAATTTCTAACTCAGCAAAATTCTGCTGTCCTAGTGTCTTATTTCTCCCTGCTCCTCCTGGAGATGCTAATTCAAGTAAGTATTTTCCACGTTCCCTTAAAAAGAAAAGTATTACAAATTCAAGACTAGCCCTATTTTGTTTAGGTAAAAACATCAAAAAACGATGAGAAGCAATAAACCCATCTTCATCACTACTTGTCAGAGCGACAGCTTGCTCCCAAGCAAAAACAATATTGACAACAAATGCGTTTGGATGAACCCAATAAACTCTTTTATTTCCTAATTCTCTGCCAGTTACAGCTTCTTTATGAAAGATCCCTTTTCCATGTGATCGTATTCCAATCTGTTTATAGTTTGTTTCAAGGTCTACATCAACAGGATCTACATGGTGAACTAAAAAATTATCAATTCTATCTGTGTCCCAATTGCCGTCAAACACAGGGAATCTTAGCTCAGGGACTTTTTTCTTTAACTTCTTACTCATAGCGGCGCATCAATCCCCAACTCATCACAAAAAGCCTTAATCGTCTGATCAATCCCCGCCATATCTTGATCGCACTGCCTCAACTTTGCTGCTACAGCCGCCAGATCAATCTCCTCCTCCTCCTCAAACGTATCCACATAACGAGGAATATTTAAATTAAAATTATTCTCGGCAATCTCCGCTAATGGGGCGCGATAGCTATACTTCTCCTCCTCTATCCTTTGGCGATAAGTGGAAATAATTTTTTCAACATCCTCATCTCGCAAATAGTTCTGATTCTTCGCCTTCTCAAAATAGGCACTGGCATCAATAAACAAAACATCTTCAGGAGATTCCCGGCACTTTTTCAACACCAGAATGCAAGTTGGGATACTCGTTCCATAAAAAATATTCGCAGGCAACCCAATCACCGCATCCAACCAATTTCGCTCCTTGATTAGATACTGGCGAATATGCCCCTCCGCACCTCCTCGAAACAAAACCCCGTGGGGCAACACCACCGCCATAATGCCATTCTCATCTAGGTGATGCAGCATGTGCTGCACAAATGCAAAATCAGCCTTAGAAGCCGGGGCTAACTTCCCATACTGACTAAAGCGATCGTCCGACTCAAACAGCTTATTGGCACTCCACTGTGCCGAAAACGGCGGATTCGCCACCACCGCCTCAAACCGCATACCCTCATGCTGGGGGTTCTCTAACGTATCCTCTTGGCGCAGATCAAAATTGCGATAATGCACCCCATGCAAAATCATGTTCATCCGCGCCAAGTTGTAAGTCGTGCGGTTCATCTCTTGCCCATAGAAATCCCCGACTGACTCCACCTCTCGCGCCACCCGCAGCAACAACGAACCCGAACCACAAGTTGGGTCATAAACCGACTTCAGCCGCTCCTTTCCCGTCGTCACAATCTTCGCCAATACCTTAGAAACCTGCTGCGGCGTGTAAAACTCCCCTGCCTTTTTCCCCGCACCACTGGCAAACTGCCCAATCAAATACTCATAGGCATCCCCCAGAACATCGCTCTCGGTGTCTCCCAACCGAAAATCAATCTTATCCAGATGCACTAAAATCTTGGCAATTAAAGCATTTTTCGCTTTCGGAGTCCGCCCCAACTTCGTCGAATTCAGATCCAGATCCTCAAACAAATGATCAAAATCTTCCTCACTTTCCTTGCCCATTGTGGAGCGTTCAATGTTGTTTAAAACATCCGTCAAATCCCCCAAAATAAAAATTGAACTCTTTTCTAACTCCTCATCACTAATCTCATCCTTATCCGCCTGATTGCCTAATGCCCGTTTAGCTAGAGAACTAAATAACTCCGATGGCTTCAAAAAATAACCCAACTCGGCGATAGATTCCTCTTTAATTGCCTCTAAATATTCCTGCCCCTCATCCGAGGACTCATCAAGCTCTAGAAAATCAATCTTATCCTCAGCCAAAATATCATTAGCGTAAAGATGCTGACGCTCGGATAGGTACTTATAGAAAATAAACCCTAAGCAATAATCCCGAAACTCATCGGCGTTCATCTTGCCCCGTAGCGAATCGGCAATATTCCAAAGCTGAGTTTCTAATTTTTTCTTTTGTCCGTTTTGTCCGTTTTGTCCGTTCGTCATTTATCTCTGGTACTGGGCGATCGCTAGCACCGCCAAGAAGTGGTGTCTAAGCAACGTAAGATTAACACACAAGATGATTCGTTTGTACAGTGCGTAAGTCCTATTCACTTAAACTACCTGTGTTAATACCCTATAACTTAAATCATTTGCTGAATTAAAAAATCCTGGGTGCGTTATTGGGTGAGAAATATTGCAGGAGTATGCTAGCTAAACTGTTAGCCAGTACTTTCAGTTGGAACGAAACTCAGGATTTGCTCAATTGATTTCAACGCTGATTGAATATCTCCACTCAGCGCATCTGCTTCAACTTTAATTACAGACACACCCTTCCCAATTTCTGTCAGGGATTTTTTTATAGTCCTGATTCGTCCCAAAGCTGTGCGGATTTGCTGAATTTGTTGTTCAACAGCAGTCACATCCAGTTCTGATTCCAAGGTACGCAATTTATTTAACCTTTGCTGGATCACTAAAAAGCGGATAGCAATGA
>NZ_JAVRCD010000115.1:10823-12432 GCF_034530895.1 Nostoc sp. DedQUE08 | reverse complement strand
ACTTATGGGAGCAACTCCCGAACTTATGGGAGCAACTCCCGAACTTATGGGAGCAACTCCCGAACTTATGGGAGCAGCTCTAAACTTACGGGAGCAACTCCCGAACTTATGGGAGCAACTCCTGAACTTACGGGAGCAACTCCTGAACTTATGGGAGCAACTCCCGAACTTATGGGAGCAACTCCTGAACTTATGGGAGCAACTCCCGAACTTACGGGAGCTGCTAACTCGTAAACGAGGCTATAACATTTTTGAACGCAAAGGAAATACTAGGGTATATCAACAGCAGTTTGTCAGTTAGTTGATACCATCCTGCGAGATGAAATACAAATATTTCCAGTATCGGTGAGAGCAGATTCTAACTTTTTGTAAAGATTGCATAGGAAAGTACGTAAAGTTATTTGCTTGATACAGAGAAATTAATAGAGATTTCCTTTAAAGATGAAATTATATGTCAGTATCAGCTTCTTTAGACCTGTCTAAAACTTTCTTCCTCAACAGCTTATTAGAAGCTAATCAGACAATTTATTTAGATTTCGACGGCAATATCACCTCTGGTACTATCTGGAACACAAGTGAACGTCCGGCTAACATTATCACCCCTGCCTTCGACTTCGACGGCGATACAGCATCCTTTAGCTCGGCTGAACTTGAAAGAATTCAGTATATCTGGCAGCGCGTCGCTGAGGATTTCAGCCCATTTAATGTTAATGTCACAACGCAGGCTCCAGCAGATATTAACGATCTAATTAAGAGCGGTAGTGATGATACTCGCTGGGGGGTGCGTGTTGCGATCGGCGGTAGCAGTTACGATTGGTATGGTGAAAGAGTGGGAGGAATCGCCAAGCGTGGTTCTTTCAACTGGAATAGTGATACTCCTGCCTTTGTTTTTGTTGAAAATGCGTTCGATGATGAGAAGGATACGGCTGAACTTATCTCTCATGAAGTAGGTCATACGCTGGGACTCAAGCATGATGGACAAATAACCCCCGCTCAAGAATACTATCTAGGACATCCTACTGGAGAGACTGGCTGGGCACCGATCATGGGAGCAGCGTATTACGACGAGCTAACCCAGTGGAGTAAAGGCGAGTATGCTTCTGCTAACAATACCGAGGATGATTTGCAAATTATTACGACCCAAAATGGGTTCACCTACCGAGCCGATGATTGTGGTGATACAATTGCGACAGCAAAGCCACTAACCATTTCTAGTACGTCTGTCAGTGGTAGTGGCATCATTGAGCGCAATACAGACCTAGATTTTTATAGTTTTGTCACAGGTTCTGGTCTGATTAGCTTGACAGTGAATCCTTTTAGTCCAGGGCCAAACTTAGACATTTTGGCAGAGCTATACAATTCTGCTGGTACCTTAATTGCATCGTCCAATCCAACAGATTTACTATCTGCAAGTATTACAGCAAATGTCGTTGCTGGAAATTATTACCTCAAAATTGATGGTATAGGAAAAGAAGATCCTCTTGCAACTGGCTACACGGATTACGGCAGTTTGGGGCAGTACTTTATCAGTGGTACTCTAAACTTTCCTAATATCCAGCGATGGGCAACTGGCCAAGGCGGTTTTTGGGATGCTCAAAAATGGCTAGTC
>NZ_JAVRCD010000115.1:0-10723 GCF_034530895.1 Nostoc sp. DedQUE08 | reverse complement strand
GAAAGATGATTTAGTCAACGTCTTCAATGATGGGGGTCTAGCCAGTATCGATACTCACTTATCTAATGGTGGGAGTTTTGATAGCCAGCGATGGGCAACTGGCCAAGGCGGTTTTTGGGATGCTCAAAAATGGCTAGTCGGCGATTTTAACGCAGATGGGAAAGATGATTTAGTCAACGTCTTCAATGATGGGGGTCTAGCCAGTATCGATACTTATATTTGGTAATGATAAGCTTTTATAGCTGTTGCCAGGAAACCCTCTAATATCGTGTCCGGTTAAAGACTTATCATTAAGACGGCAGGGGAGCAGTTCTTGCTGGGGGCAGGGAGAAAGAGGGTTTCCTGGTTTTTGCACAGATGTGGGAATTATAACTAATTAGGCGGACATGATATAAAAACAAAAAACCCGCCGTAGCGGGTTGCACAACAAAACTATGAACAATGAAAACTTGATTTAGCTGGAATACCTCATTTCAGCTTCCAGTTGACGGATTAACTGTTCGTCGCCTTTTGCTCTAGCTATTTCCAAGCGATGCTCTAGGCTTTTTTGAATATTCGCTCTGTGAGTTTCTCGTGATTTGCTCAAACTTTGTAGTCTATTTTGACTCATAGTGATTACCTGCTTTAGTTTTTCAATTTATGTCTTGTATTCCTAACATAACACACATTTTGTAGCTGTTGCTACAGAAAATATATTTTTTATATAATTTGGCTAAAATATGTCTAATAACCAGATAGATAAACAACCACTCGTGACTTTACTGAGCGATTTCGGCGATCGCAATGTTTATGTAGGCATAATGAAGGGAGTCATAGCCCAAATCAACCCCAGACTGAGGGTGGTAGATTTAACCCACCAAATTCCGCCGCAAGACATCAAAGCAGCCAGGTTTAGCCTGATGAATGCTTATGCCCATTTCCCACTTGGGACAGTGCATCTGGCAGTAGTAGATCCAGGTGTGGGAAGCAAGCGACGGGCGATCGCAGTAGAATTTGCTCAAGGGTTTTTGGTCGGGCCAGATAATAGTATCTTTAGCGGGGTACTCAGTCAAAGCCCCGCGATCGCAGCCGTCGAACTTACAAATCTTAATTATTGGCGCACTCCTCAACCAAGCAAAACTTTTCACGGTAGGGATATCTTTGCACCAGTCGCAGCTAATCTTGCTAGTGGTGTCCCCCTCAAACAGCTAGGGCAAGAAATCGATTTAGGAAGTTTGGTAAACCTGGATATAGGCGACTGCAAGCAGACAACCACTGGTGTAGTGGGTTGCATTCAATATATTGACCACTTTGGCAACTTAGTGAGTAACATTCCAGCCAGTTACGTGCAAGGTAAAAGTTGGTATGTGCAAGTTGCAGGATTGAGTGTACCAGGGTGTGAAACTTACAGTGAGGTGAAAGTGGGAGAGATAATAGCTTTAGTTGGCAGTCACGGTTGGGTAGAAATTGCCATTAATTGCGGAGATGCTCACTCACAATTACAGATTGATTTACAAGATCCGTTAGAAGTGTTGTTTTTTTAAGACAATCAGACCAGTGAATCTTGCTAAAGTTAAGACAGTGAAAAATTACCAGGCTGCAAAGTGCCTGTTGGTAATTTGTGGTCAAGTCAAAAAAAGGGGAAAATTCTAGATATAAAAAGGAGGATGGGCAACTACACACCACTTAAAAACAAGCATTTTCATTCACCGTAGGCAGTGCCAATTTGACAAAAATTTCCAGAAAGCAACTGCTAAAAGATGTAAGTTTAGGAATGGTGACATGAAGTTGCCTTATTGCTCATAATAATAAAAGTAACCCTTGAGCAATTTCCTGTTGTACTCTACTAGAGAATCATAATTATATTCTTAGCTATGACTACACAAACACTCTCTGCACCAGAAGTTTATCAAGGTCAGTTTGGGGAATTTACAATTACTCAAAGCGATCGCACTGGCGTAATTATCTATCGCGCTGGGTTAATGGTAGCAGCACTGAGCTTTGCCATAGGCAGCGCCTTGATTTTACTCAACAATAACCCAACAGTTGTAACTTTACTGACACCTTTATATGCTTGTTTTAGCATCGCACTTGGTGTAAGTTTATTTACCATCCATATCTACATGGCATCACTGCACCGAGCATTGCAAGTTTTTTGGGCGATTGGTAGTATCGCATCAGTGATTCTGGCGATCGCTAGTAGTGAACCTTTAGCTCTTGCGATTTACAATCAGCCAATTACCTTATTTGGAGTTGGTTTTATCTTTGTAGCTTTAACAGGTATTTATTTTAAAGAGGCTTTTTGCTTCAATCGCCTGGAAACCAAAGTATTAACCCCAATTGTACCGCTACTGTTGTTAGGACATTTGGTAGGAATTTTACCAACTCAGGGAGAAAGCATTTTATTAGGAACTTGGGCAATATTATTTTTAGTGTTTGCCCTGCGAAAGACAGTCCAAGCAATTCCTGCTGATATTGGAGATAAGTCTGTGTTTACCTACTTGAAAGAACAACGTTTAGCTAAGGTTTAATGCGGATAAAAAATCGTCGGTGTCAAAAATTTCCCAAAATCAAACTAATCAAACGCCAAGAAATGTGGACACTTACGGCTCAAGGGTGGGCGATTGCGATCGCTTTGATTGTTTATTTAATATTTTTCATTTTTAGTCATGTACACTCATTTCTGGCCGTAACTTCCCCGATCCAATCAGCAGAAGTATTAGTTGTTGAAGGATGGCTACCAGATTACGCTATAGAAGAAGCTTTGACTGAATTTCAAAACGGTTCTTATCATCAAATAATTACTACCGGAGGTACATTAGGAAAAGGAAGTTATCTTACCGGATACAAGAACTTTGCAGACGTGTCAGCTGACACCTTCATCAAACTCGGTTTAGAAGCAGAAAAAGTAGTAGCCGTTCCGACACCTTTTGTGGTTAAAGATCGTAGTTATGCATCTGCTGCTGAATTTGAGCGTTGGCTATCCAATTCAAATTTAAAGATAGAATCGATTAATCTTTTTTCCTTGGACGTTCATGCCCGTAGGAGTTGGTTTCTTTTTAAAAAAATACTTACCCCTCAAATTAATGTTGGTGTGATTGCTGCGACAACACAAGATTATAATCCAAATAAATGGTGGAACTCTAGCGAAGGCGTGCGGATGGTTATTGATGAAGGTATAGCTTATCTTTATGCACGGTTTTTGAATTGGAAGGCCTAATAGTTATAATTCGTAATTCGTAATGACGCTCGTAGACTCGCTACCGCTACGCTAACGTAATTCGTAATTCCCCAACTTATTTAATAAATCGGGGAGCTATCTAGTGAGCGTTTTATGTTTAATTAACGTGAGTTCGACAAGCCCTTTTTTGCACCTCTCCCCCAACCCCTCTTGGACACCCAGAGGAAAGCAAAAACCGTAATTTTTCGTTGCTCCTCCCTTTCCCCGTGGGAGAGGGAGGTTGTCCGGGAGAGGTTCATCGAACTCACATTAATTAGGTTGACCTACTTACCCAGGATTTGTAATAATGCTTGCCGATAAATTTTCAAACCCTCTGCATTCAGATGGTCGCCATCACTGGTTAAATTTTCTTTAAGAACATTATTTTCATATAATGGTGCTAGTCCGGCTGCGGCAACTGGTACTTTTTCTGTTTCAGCCACTTGATTAATCAGAACATTAATTTGTTCAACTCTCTTAAGTGGGGCTGCTACTGTTGGATCTGAGCTTGCTGCCACTGTCGAATAAAAAGCCGGAATTAGAAAAATCTCTTTAGTTCCCATTGTGCGGATAAGTGCGATCGCTTCTTGGAGGTTTTTGCTAAATAACTCATCACTGATTTGATACAAAGCATCATTTCCACCGATGGCAATAATGGCTTTTTCGCATTTCACCTTGGTAGGAATTAAACTTTTGAGTTGTTCTAGTAATGAGATTGTACTCAGACCATTTAACCCAAAATTAAAAGTACCACTCCCAAGAGTATTGCCAAGTCCAGCCGAAATAGAATCGCCAAATAAGCAACCTGAGAACTGTTTATCTTGGGCGGCGAGTGTTTGATATTGTAGGGCAACTTTCCCTAAAGGTGAAGAACTTACGTCATCTTTCGGCGGCGCATCAGCAGAACTAGCAGAGGAATTTGCCATACCGACTAGCTTCTGAATTTTTGACACATCAACAACTAATCGATCGCTGGGATAAGCTTGTAGAAAGCTGGCTATCCCTAGACCTTCTGGCGATCTTGCTCCGATGATAATAGCCGATCGTAGTGCTTGTATACTAGCTCGATCGCGACGAGCGATCGCTTGGGATGCAAAAGATAAAATTTGCTTGCCCATTCCTGTGTTTATCAACTTATCTAAAGCCACAATATCAAGCGACATTTTCACCTGAAGGGCTTCTTGAAATTTCTGTTTCTCTTTAGCGCTAAGGTAATCTAGAAAAGACTTCAGATCGGCAGAAACCTTTTGTGTCTTGTCATAGTTGCGTATATCTGCCACCGGGATCGATTGCTCAAACAATCCGTACCTGACGGTAACTTTTTCGGCTGCCAAACTAGGTAATAAACCAAGGCTACTATGCACCAGTAAAAATATTAAGCACCCAGATAGGCTGATTAAAAGACGATAGAAATATTTCATCACAGAAGATAAGAAGATAGATAGTCAATAGTTAATAGTCAAGAGTCAAGAGTCAAAAGTCAAGGGGAATTGGGAAAGAGGTCTTTGTAGAGACGGCGATTTATCGCGTCTCTTGCCTTAACCGAACAAAGTTCCAAGAGTAGTTTTGTCAGGACTGTCTAAAATCCTAGCCTTATTTTTTTAAAGCCAAGATTTAATTATCCTGTAAAGACGTGGAATTAATTCTAGGTAAGAGTTTTAAAGTTTTGGCAGCACACCAGGAATTTTGACCTCGCTTTGCCTTGCCAAAAAAATATTAGGGGGGTTCACCCTTGCTCGGGGCGATTCGGTAGCAGCCACGACACGTATATCTGTACCCTTATAGTTAAAACTTTAAGAGCATAGCCTCCTGATGCTAGCAGCGAACTGCACCACATCTATGAAGCGAACTCCATAGAAGAGGCGGACAACTACCTGGGCCGGAAAGCAATTAAACTGACCCACACTTTTCACATTACATTGGCTTTATAGAACATTGGCTCTATAAAGCATATAAATGCGCGCTATGAAAAAATATTGTTTTGTCAAGGTACAGAAATATTATCTAAACTTTGAAGAGTTTAGCTAGTGTGGTAAGTTGCCATAACTAATCCATGCGCTTTTTCCTGTAGACTTCCTTGAACAGGTTGTCGTCTTACTGTAGTAGAAATGCCTTGTTTTGCAGCACGGACTTGAATACTCTTTTGCAATCTGCTATAACTCCAACGATGAAAGTTTGTACGGAAGATTTTGGAATAATTCCTTTGAGATGTTTTATCTTGAGGAAATTTAGACTCTGCTCTGGCTTGAATTTCACTTTCAATGCTCTCCCGAATATTTTTAAGTTCTGGTATAACGATTGTGCTGGCTTGCCATTTAAGAGAAAGTTCAACAATCCTAGCTGCTAGCAAGCGATCTAAGTATTCGCCTAAATGGGACTCTGAATGATACTTGACATAAACGTCTTGTTTTTTATTATTGCTTTGGTGAGGTAGATTCTGTCGCTTTTTTCTCCGCAAAGGTTTTAAGTTCTGTTGCTTATACATCCTTAGTCTATTAACTAACCTGTACTTTTCAAACCTCAACTGAAATATGCTCCGGTGACGAAGTGGTTTTTTTATACTTTGGCTAGCTAATAGCTGACGAACGTTATAGTACTTTAGTACCTTACCTGTTTTTATTTCTACAACTGCAACAGCTAACAGTTTTTGATAGCTAAAGCTGACACTAAGCATAATATTAGGATAGCCTTCATAGATTGGTTTACTAGGTCTTGGAGGAGATAGATTTAGAAGATAATTTAGTGTAGATTTCTTGTGGTTAATTTTTACTTCTTCTTTAGTCTTTTCTTTTGAGGTCTTACTACATTCTTTCTGAGAACTTTTTATTTTCTCTTGACGTACCTTCTCAGTTCCTTCAGCAGTGAGCAAGCGAGTGTCAATGGTGCAATGGAGAAATAATCGATGAGTATTCCAAGGTTTATCTTCCTGCTGTCCTAATTTAGCACTTGAACTTTCATTTAATTGGTTATCTTGAGATTGCTTTCTTTTTTTCTTGTGAGGTTTGCGTGTATTCTCCTTCCAAAGTAGACAAGCTGAACGCAAAAGAAAAAGACCCATAGAAAACTTTTCTTCTTTATTTAATTTTTTGTGAGTTTGCCAGTCCTTGAGGAACTGTTGAAATATAGGTAACTGGCGGCGATCACATTGAATCCTAAAGATATGACTACTCAGTCCTTTACTTTTGAAGCTGACACAAATATGAGATTGCTTTACTTTCTTTTTATTTTTACGTTTTTTTCCCTTAGGAGACTGGATATTTTCTTGATTATTCAAGCTCTGTTCGACTGATTGAGACACTTTAGTATCTTTTTTTTGTTCAAGCGACCAATATAGATCATCAGTACTGCCAAAGATGATAGGGTATGGTAAAGACTTGTAAATCTTTAAAAGATTAGCATCTCGTGTAGGTGCTTGATTTTTCCAATCTGTAAATTCTGCTCCAATGTTTTGGTTAATATTTTCAAATATAATTAGTATTCTCTCAATTATGTAAAAATTAAACTTAATATACCTATTAGTTAGTAATGTGCCAGCAATAAAAATAAACATTATTATGAGAAGTTTAGTTAATAATTTATGCTTTGGAAGGCTTATAGCTTCTGCTAAACTTATTTTAAATTTTTCACCATTTGGATCACGTCCCTTTGGGAGCCTACTTTTAACTTGTTCTTCAAGACGATTAATTTCTATTTTCTTTTTACCAAGTCGTAAAGAGAGTTCTTCAAGATTTTCCTGCTCATTTACCTGTGAATTATTTTTAAGTAAATGAATAATAGCACGGCGAGTTAGAATATCTTCAGTTGCATCGTAAGTCTTAAACAGAATATCAAATATTGAAATATTAGCCGTAGAGTCTTTGCTTTTTGGCTGTTTACTCTTTTTACCTTTTGTTGTAATAGACTCCTCAGAGAGTTGTTTAGCAATTGCTTGAGCTAATATTTCTTGAGCTTTAGCAAAAATCATATCTTGGCTAAAATCACTGAGTTTTGCCAACTGAAAGTCACTTTCTACAACATCTAGCCACCGCTTTTTTTGATCTATTCTCCATTGTTTATCCTTTTGTAGAGCTATCCACGATTTATAAGTGTAATTAACCATATAACACGCTGAGGTGTAAAAGCGTGCAGGCTGATCCTGAAAACGAACATCTGTCTTCATAGTTTCACAAAGTTGACGTATCTCTTTTTCAGGAATAAAGCCTTGTTTTTTCCAATTTTCAAAAGTTTGATGTTGATTAATCTTCTGGTTCAGTTCATTAATTAGAGGTGTATTTTTAGTCTGCATCAATTCCCACATATAGCGCCGAGTTTCTTCGCTAGCGGACAGACCACATTGAACTGTAATCATGTTCATGGCTTTTTCCTAATATGAAATTAAATAGAATTTATTTACTGACGATATAAACAATATATAAGAATGATTTTTTACTAGGAAAGAGAGGAAACACTTATTTTTTGAAAAAATAACTAATTATAAGTAACAAGATAATTTTTATAGTGTTTTGACTTCAAAATGATATAGCCAAAAATATATATAATTTTTAATTAGTTTAATTTATTATTAACAATCTCTTGTCAAATTTGATTTTATCTAGATTAATCTAAGTTTAAGCTTGAAGAAAAATGGCTCTCCTAGACTAGTTATAGAAAATTAATACCTGATATCAGGTTAAGCCCTTATGTAGTAAAGGATTCAAGAATCAGAAAGCATATTTTTATTAAATCTTTGATTCTATTTTAGCGAAACCTACTTAGATCAGGTGTTTTAACTGTTTTTTAGTATTAATTTATCAAACGAAGTCTGGGAGAGCCAGAAAAATCGAGAAGAAAAGTCCCTAGTTTCAAGCTTTTCAGTAATTCTCTACTCATGAGTAATTTAAATATAAATAATTTAAAATATCTATATTGTCACTGGTGACAACTATCCAATTGTCATCTAACTTGCCATTGAATTAGTTTTTAGGGTTTGCTCAATTGATTTCAGTACCAATTGAATATCTGTGTTCAAAGCATTTGAATAAACTTGAATTAGTGGACTTTATGACTGGAATTTAGCATAAATCAAGCAAAAATAGCTCGACATTGAATTCCATTGATTTTATTAAGAATAGCCACACGAATAAATGGTCAATTAAGTGTTAATAGTATTATTAGATACTTTATAGGCTTATTAAAGCCTTTTTTAACAACGGGATAACGAGTAGGTTACTGTCGGGGTTGGGTTGGTCGGGAGTCGAACCAGAAGACTTTCTTAGCTTGTACTTATGTAAAGCTTGTGTAATCTTTGCAGTAACCGCGTTAGTACGGTAAACTAAAATTAGGACTAAGGATGTAGAAATGACACAGCGAAAAGATGCATTAGGGCGGTTTGGGTTAGCAGGTGAGGAGCCTTTAACCAAAAAAAACAATTGGGATTAGACTACGCCAAACAGATTATGACAAGCTGATGGCTATTCACCCAAACGACTACACTAATTGGCTTAGAGAAGTGATAGCACTTGCTATCGAACAACAGAGTCAAGGTAACTCATAAAATTAAAAAGTAATACTCTAAGACCTCCAAGAAAGCTTTACTGTGAGAGAGGTTTCTGAGTTCCAAGATTCCCAATTTGGGAATTATATTCAGCATTTGTAACATCTTGAATCACTTCTTCAATCAAATTCCTTAGTCTCTTTTGAGAGTTTAAGACTGCTTCGAGCTTTTGTTATTTAATATCTTCGTCGTCAACTAAATAATAATTAAAACTCGTTTTCAATTAGCCTGCTACTGGAATAACACTCAGGGGATAGTATAACAATACGGTTCAGTTAAGACTAAAAACTAAAACTGGCGTAGATTGGGTTGAGGAATAAAACCCAACATTATCAAGGCTTTTTTGGGTTTCGCTGCCGCTCAACCCAACCTACTATTCTTCTTAACTGAACCGTATTGGATAGTGTAATTTCTTATTTGGAACAAAGATCCAAAGGTTTGATTGAGCCTTTGTATGATTGACTTCGCAAGATTGCAATACTGAAAATTGATGAACCAAGTTTTGAACTGAATCAACACAATTTGACCCAACGTTTCGGTAGACGTAAACAACCAAAAGTAAAATTTAATTAAGAAAGACTAGAATGAACACGTATTGTCTAATCTTAATATATGCCCAAAAAATCTTAGGGTAAAGCCTTTGAATTAGTGCAAACTAGGGAAGGAGTAACAAAGAATGCAACAACTGAAGAACAAACTTATTCAGACGACTGAGGGAATTTTAGAAGTTACCCATAGCAACCAGGTTTGGCAGATTGACCATGCCATGTTAGATACTCTATTAACTGACGAAGACGATAAACAAGTTGTCGGTCGTCCATACATAACGTTGGTAATGGATAGTTACTCTGATTGTGTCACAGGTTTTAATTTGGGTTTTGAACCTGCTGGCTCCCATGAAGTTGCTTTAGCTCTGCGTCATGCAATTTTACCAAAGCATTACGGAATAGAATATGAACTTCAACAAACATGGGAGATTTGTGGAATTCCTGAATATATAGTGACAGACCGTGGAAACGAATTTAAGTCGGAACGTTTAAAAGAACTATCACTAGAGTTAGGGTTTATATTACGCCTCCGTGCTTTCCCCCAAGCAGGTGGTTTAATTGAATCGATATTTGGCAAGATTAATAAAGAAATTCTGTCGTTATATGGTGGATATACTGGTCTAATTACTGAGGAACGTCCTCCAATAAAAGAAAGAACTGCCTGTCTAACGCTTGATCAACTAGAGAGAATATTAGTCAGATATTTTGTAGACCATTACAATTATCAGAGGCTAGTTTGAAAAAAAGCTGAGGAACCAGGGTAAACTGGTGGGGCTGGGTTTTTTCCATTTGCTCTGGTGTACCCAGTTAATGACGACTATTTATAACTAAATCTAAAAGTAGGTAATTCACTGCAATAGCAGCATACTCCTTCAAAGTTTTCTCCAATTGTAAAAATACTCGATGCTATTGAGTAATACCATAATTACTCAAGTAATCATGAGTTCCATAATCGCTACAGTCTTTAAAAAGTCTTACTGGATTCCAGCAAGCTTAGGTTTGTGTGGATACATTGTAAGGTATTTAAAACCGCTGCTAAACCGTATTGGGAAAACCTGTATTAATATTGCAGCAGGGTTATGCACTTAATTTATTAATCGATACTTTTGTTGCCAACAAAACTTAGTGCTTGCTCAATTGATTTCAGCGCTGATTGAATATCTGCACTCAGTGCATCTGCCTCAGCTTTAATTACAGCCACACTCTTCCCAATTTCGGTCAGAGATTTTTTGATACTTCTGATTCGTCCCAAAGCTGTGCGGCTCTGCTGAATTTGTTGTTCAACAGCAGTTACATCCAGTTCTGATTCAAAGGTACGCAATTTATTTAACCTTTGCTGGATCACCAAAAAGCGGATAGCAATGATTAAAAATGGATGGGTTGTGGCAATCCAATAACCTGACTCAGAAACTCCCTCTGCCCAATCACCGATTTCCTGCGCTA
>NZ_JAVRCD010000114.1:0-12816 GCF_034530895.1 Nostoc sp. DedQUE08 | reverse complement strand
AGTATAGAGAAATACCCGTGTTTCCATGATTCATCCCGCATTTATGCAACGCCGAGAAAGTGAAAGATGGAGAGTAGAAAAGACGCATTACTACTTACCAAACTTCTACAACTTTAATTCCAGACTAAAATTCCTGAATAATATCTTGCCCAATTCCTGAAAATCTGACCCAAACAAGTGGGATAGACTAATCTTCGCATTCTCACACACAGGAATAATCAACTTCACCAAATGATAAGGTTGACTTTGATTTGTTATTGAGGCTCTTCTCAAAGATTCTATGATTCTCCCTAAATCTCCTAATAACTGCAAATCTTTTCCAATTGCTTGTTCAAATACAAACAAAATTAATTGTAATTTTCGGGTTAACTCGATGGGGATGGGTTCATATCCTAATTGGGGAGTAAGTGCAATTAATTCGCTAATTCCTTGAATATTAACTCGATATTTCTCTATATCCTCTTCGCTTTTAACTTCCTGTCCCAACCACCCGTAACAACGAGAACAAAATCCCGCAGGCGAAAACTTAGCCATCACAGGTAAACGCGAACCACAATGAGGACATTCTTCTATTAATCGCTGTTTGTGAATCAAACAAAATTCTACATCCTTAAATGACCATAATAATGGTTCATAGATAGTTTTGTTCTCCTGCATCCACTCTTCCCAACAACAAGGACACCAAGCGCGGTAGTTCCGAAATAACCCCTTGTCATAAATCATTCCTTTCCAGCTTAAAAGGGTCAAGAAACGTAAATCCTGACGCATTGTCAACTCTTCTAAGACAGTGACTAACTTTCCTGCCATTTCTCGCATTCCGTTAATAGCTGGTTTAGCATCGCTATTTCCCAATAGGTGACTTAGATTTTTTGACAATAGCTCAGATTTATCCTCATCTTTGAGAATAAGTGGCGCAATTTCTCCCATAACGAGCTTCTGAGAGGTTAAACAATGCGCCTGCGCTAAACGATGGAGATAGCTACTAAGACTTTCTGCATAGGGAGTTCCCACTGCCACAGGTTCAAGAGAAAATAACCGACTCCGTTGAGGAATTTCTGGAGGTTTTAGGTTCCAATGTTCTGAGTAAATAGTCATCCCTCTGGGATTAACCTAAAGGCTAGTATTTTAGTTTTAACAGTCAAATTTCAGGAATTAGTTTCCGATTCACTCTTAACCTCGATGCCGTAATTAACAAAGAGATAAGAGACAGGTATCTCCAAAGCCGCCGCTAACTTAACAATATTTTTTAACGAAGGGTTACGCTCTCCAGTTTCGATTCCTGAGATGTAGTTGCGATGAAGCCCTGACCTTTCAGCCAGTTCTTCTTGGGATAAATCTAGCTCTCGCCTTCGCCGCCTAATCGCTCTGCCAAAGCGGTACTCAATACTGTAGTGTTTCTGCGTCACAAAACAATACTGAACTAGTATCGCCGTTAAATCCATCTACTATCAGTGGATTTTTGCACACTATAAATGTTATAAAGTTAAGTACTATAACATCAGACAAGCAAGTTCTTAACTTTATGATCTTATTTTGATAGATTCGTAAAATAAAGCGCAAAGTGCTTACTAAGGACTATATGAAAGAGCAATTTGAACAATGGGTTGCTCGCCTTCAAATATCCGAGGCAGGGCAAAAAATTATTGAGAAAGTTCGCTCATCTGAGCCATCCCGCCGCGTTGGTGGCGGTAGTAAGAATGTTTCGGGACGCTACCCTAGTCGCAAGATGGGAGTCACGATTCAATTTGAGTCTCATCGGGTTGAACTGCCAATTATCTATCAGTTAGAACACGATGAAGATGTTCTAGAATTCTACGATCAACCACCGCAAATTAAACTTGACTATCAAGCAAGTAACGGACGTAGATTAGGCGTTTTACACACCCCAGATTTCTTTGTCATCCGAACCAATTCGGCTGGTTGGGAAGAGTGTAAAACTGAGCAGGATTTGAAAAAGCTAGCAGAGAAAAGCCCCAATCGTTACTTTTACTCTGAAGAAGATAATCAATGGCATTGCCCGCCAGGAGAATTCTATGCTAACCAGTTTGAGCTTTATTACCGCATTCGTTCAGATCGCGAAATCAATTGGGTTCTGCAACGTAATCTGCAATTTTTAGAAGATTATTACCGAGCCGAATTCCTAGCAGTGGAAGAAGCGATCGCTCAATCATTACTTGCAGTTGTGTCATCTCAACCAGGAATCACTTTAGCAGAATTACTCAATCAGTCAACAGGAGCTAAATCTGACGATATCTACACCTTAATTATTCAAGAGCAAATCTATATTGATTTAAATGCTTCACCACTTGCTGAACCAGAAAGATGTCTAATCTTCCGTGACGAACAAACTGCTAGTGCTTATAGATTAATGGTTGAGCAACCAAATGTAAGTCTTCCGGCTATCTCTCCTGTAGTCAATATTGTTACTGGAGCAACTGTTAGTTGGGACGGCAAAGGTTTAAATATCATCCATGTTGGGGAAACAGAGGTTATACTTGGCGCAGAAAATAATCAGTTAATTGAACTCAAAAAAGCTATATTTGAGAATCTGGTTCGCCAAGGAAAAATCACAGGTCTCCAAACACCAGAAAAAGCAGCTATTAGCACCGAATCTTGGCAGCGATTTTATCAAGCTAGTCCTGAAGACAAAGCAGAAGCTCTTGAACGCTACAGAACTATCGAACCTTACTTAAAGGGCCATCCCCCAGAAAACGAAACAATACCAGCCCGTACCATTCGTCACTGGAAAGCTAAATATCTAACTGCAATTCAAAAATACGGTTGCGGCTACATTGGGCTTTTGTCCCATCGCAGTGTCAAAGGTAATCGTCAGCGCAAGCTGCCCGAAGACACCTTAGCAATTATGGAGAAGTTTATTTTAGAAGACTATGAAACTCTTAAACAAAAAAGAATGTGGGAGGTTCACGCGGCTTTAGTTCGAGCTTGTGAACAAGCTGGTGTAATTGCTCCGAGCTATAAAGCATTTACCAAAGAAGTACAACGCCGGACTGGTTACGAACAGACTAAAAAACGCCAAGGTCGTCGTGCCGCTTATCAGCATGAATCCTTCTATTGGGAGCTTGCTATAACTACCCCAAGACACGGCGATCGCCCTTTTGAAATTGGGCATATAGATCATACTGAGTTAGATGTAGAGCTAGTTTGCTCTGATACAGGTCGCAATCTTGGCAGACCTTGGGCAACATTTCTCGTAGATGCTTACTCACGGCGATTGCTGGCAGTTTACATAACGTTTGACTCACCCTCATATCGTTCTTGCTTAATGGTGCTAAGAATTTGTGTCAAGCGTCACGGCAGGCTTCCCCAAATTGTAGTGGTAGATAACGGTGCAGAGTTTCACAGCGTTTATTTTGAAACACTACTAGCTACTTTTGAATGTACAAAAAAGCAAAGACCCCCAGCCAAAGCTCGTTTTGGTTCGGTTTGCGAACGTCTATTTGGAACTTCCAATACTCAATTTGTCCATAACTTACTTGGTAATACACAAATAACTCGTAATGTCCGCCAAGTTACCAAGTCAGTTAACCCTAAAAATCAAGCCGTATGGACACTTGGTTTACTTTATGAATACCTTTGTGCTTGGGCTTACGAAGTTTATGATACAGACGAACATCCGGCACTTTTCCAGAGTCCGAGGGATGCGTTTGCTGCGGGTATGGCGATTGGAGGCAGTCGGGTTCACCGCATGATTTCTTACGATGAAAACTTTCAGATTCTTACCCTACCTACAACCTCAGAGGGAAAAGCAAAAGTTCAAGTTGGACGTGGTGTAAAAATTAACTCAATCTACTACTGGTCTAATAGTTTCCGCGACCCCCAAATTGAAAATACCTCTGTGCAGATAAGATACGACCCGTTTAATATTGGTATCGCTTACGCCTTTGTTCGAGGACAGTGGGTACAGTGTATCTCTCAATATTATGCAGAACTCCAAGGTCGTTCAGAAAAAGAATTGAAGTTAGCTAGTATCGAGTTACGCAAACGCTCTTCAAATCATACACAACAATCTAAAGTTTCGGCTAAGAATTTAGCAGAATTTTTAGCATCGGTAGAAGCTCAAGAAGCTCTATTAGAACAGCGTTCCTATGATGCAGAAGTTAAAGAAGTCTTTAGAGTAATTGAGGGTGGAAAAGCGACAACAAGCCGTAACGAACAACCAAAACTTATTCAAGTTACTTTTGCCAATACCGATTCTCAAGCGGATGAAGATGAAGCGATCATCCCAGAGACACTTGTAGTTTACGAGGAGTTTTCATTATGACACAAACTACTGGATTTCCGCTTGAACTCCTCAAACAACCTGCTTCAGAAAGGCTGGCACACTTTGAGAATTACACCGCAGGACATCCTCGACTTCAAGAAGTCGGTGAAATTCTTATGCGAACAATTGCCGAACCCGCAGGAGCTTCATTTATCTTTGTTTATGGCCCTAGCGGTATCGGTAAAACAACTTTGCGACTCCGCGCTGAAGAGAAATTAACAGAACTAGCATTACCTAAACTGGAAAGCGATCGCGCTCATGTTCCTGTTATTGGTATTGAAGCTATAGCCCCAGAATCGAGATACTTCAACTGGAAAGAATACTACACACGCGCCTTAATTGCCTTGGAAGAACCATTAATCGATCACAAGTTTGATTACGGTGTGCGTGGTATCTCTCGCAATAATTTTGGCAAAATTAATGTTGAGTCGAAAGTAGTTGCACCTGCTCTACGCAGAGCTTTAGAAAATGCTCTCATCCATCGTCATCCAGACGTATTTTTTGTAGATGAAGCACAACATTTTGGTAAGGTAGCAAGCGGATACAAGCTACAAGATCAATTAGACTGTCTCAAATCTTTAGCAAATATGACAGGCATCTTGCACTGTCTATTAGGAACATACGAACTGCTTACATTCCGTAATTTGAGCGGTCAACTCTCACGTCGTAGTGTTGATATTCATTTCCGCCGTTATTGTGCTGATAGTCCAGAAGATGTACAGGCTTTTAAGAGTGTGTTGTTAACTTTTCAACAGCATATGCCACTAGCAGAAACTCCAAATTTAGTTGATCATTGGGAATATTTTTACGAACGTACTTTAGGATGTGTTGGCACACTGAAAGATTGGCTAACACGCGCTCTTAAAGATGCTCTAGATCGAGAAGCAACAACAGTCACTCTCAAAGATTTACAAAAATGTGCTTTGTCGGTTGCTCAGTGTCAGAAAATGTTCAAGGAAATTCAAGAGGGTGAACAACAATTATCTGAAACAGAAGCAGATGTGCAAAACTTACGCTCTGCATTAGGACTTGGCGCAAAACCAATTGTGCTACCCGAAGAAACCCCAAAAACTACTCGTCCGCCAGGAAAGGTTGGCAAACGCAAACCTACAAGAGATCCCATCGGAGTGCAGCAAGATGTTAGCTAGTGTATTAGAAACATACGAATCTTGGAATTTAAAAAAGCCATTAATTCCACAACGTAGTCGCCTCTATCAACCTCAACCTGTAGGTCTTGGGACTCCTTACATAGAGAGTTTAACAGGTTATATTGCACGGATAGCAGAGTTGCATGGAGTTCTTCCAGGAGTCTTGATGACTAGAGAAATTGCTCCGCTTGTCAATAAAATATATTTCCAAAATGGAGCTAATCGAGGTTTTCGTGAAATATTCAACCGTAGTCAAGCGTTAAATGGCATGGGAGAGATGGCAGCAGATTTAGTTCAAGTGTTACAAAAATTGACGCTTAGAGATGACTTGCGTTTTTTAACCATGCTGTTTTGGTCTAACATTTTGACTCCACGCAATTTATTTCGCACCAACAAAGCTTGGTGTCCAATTTGTTATCAAGAGCGGCACCAAAATGGGCAGGTAGTTTATGAGCAATTGCTTTGGACAATCAACCTAATTACAATTTGCCCTCAGCATCAAAAACCCTTGGTTGATCTTTGCCCTCACTGCAATCATAAATCACCTTTATTAAACTGGCGTTCAAGACCTGGTTACTGTTCAAAGTGTGGAGAGTGGTTAGGCGCAAATCAATGCCTTAAGACATTTACAGATGGTGAAGGCTCAATAAAATTACAGTTGGAGTGGCAGTATTGGACTGCTAATGTTGTAGGAGAGCTAATTTTAGCTGCTCAATGCTTTGAATCTGCCCCATCAAAAGAAAATATTACAAAATCATTAAATATAGTTATTGATAAAGTTGCGGAAAATAATGCAGCTGCATTTTCTCGTCTTATTGGAGTACCAAAAAATAGTTTGTGGATGTGGCAGTCTACTAAAACCTTGCCAGAGCTAAATACGCTTCTGAAAATTTGTTACGAATTAGAGATATCGTTGGTAGAATTTCTTACTCCAAAAAATCTAATTACTAAATATTTTACAAAAATCTCGCAGAACCACCTCCAACTTTCTCGCACACCAAGGGTATCTCCAAAATCTTTCGACCAATATCAAGTAAAAGATGCTTTATTAGCAATACTTGCAGGTAATGAAGAACCGCCACCAACAATGGAAGAAGTTGCAAAGCGTTTAGGTCATCATAACAGAACTATTTCTAGACACTTTCCAGATTTGTGTACTGCTATTTCTGCTAAATGTCGTAATTATAATAAAGCTTGCCGTCTCAAAAGCATAGAAAAACTTTGCAGCGAAGTTAGAGAGATTGTCCTTAGCCTTAATGCTCAGGGTGTGTATCCCACAGAAGGTCGCGTTTGTGAATTAATGCCAAATCCGGGGTGTTTTAGATATAAACAAGTCCGCGCTGCTTTTAATGATGCACGACGTGAGTTTGGTTTGTAAGCTGTTATATGTAAAACTAGAACAGCTTATATAACTGGAACCATAACCTTGCCACCCTTTATTGGAAGCATAAGCTTGCCGTTGCGGCAAAGTTATGGGTAAAGTCACATCTAAGCTGTCTCTAGCCTTAATTTACTTAATGGGCAGTACCAGACTCGAACTGATGACATCCTGCTTGTAAGGCAGGCGCTCTACCAACTGAGCTAACCGCCCGTTTGACTAATCCTTAACCAATATAGCAAAACATTTCGCATTGCGCTAGTAGTTTCAAGAAAATCTTTTTTTCTCTTATACTGACTCAGTATTGAGTCACTCAGGATTTAGGATGCCCTCTGGTCGGACGCACGATCGCATTACTATGTATGCTCTGCCGTTCGTGGCAAGCGTTACTTTCTGGCAGACTCGCAGTAGCAATGCAACTTTGTTGGTTGCAGGCGGGTTTCTCTTTGGCGGACTGATGTTTGGCCCCGATTTGGATATTTACTCTGTGCAATTCCAACGCTGGGGTTTCTTGCGCTGGATTTGGCTACCTTATCAAAAAAGTCTCCGACATCGTTCTTTTTTATCCCACGGGCCGATTATCGGCACGATTCTACGGATACTTTATCTGGGATGTTTGCTGGCAATTTTGGCAATTTTCGTTTTGGCGATCGCTCAAAGGTTATGGAATCTAAGTTTTAGTTGGCAAGATTTGGGACAAACTGTGGGGCGATCGCTCGTGCAATACGATACTGAATATATCGCCCTGTTTTTGGGGTTGGAACTCGGTGCAATGAGTCATTCTCTGAGCGATTGGGGGGGATCGGCTTATAAACGGTTTAAAAAGCAGGGGGTTCGGGGGCTGCTTCCTAGTGGCAAAATTAAGAAGCGGAAAGTGAGGGGTGGTAGCCGTCGGGCGAGAGTGAAGAAATAATTTTTTTAAACGCAAAGGAACGCTAAGGGAAGCGCAGAGGTACGCAGAGGTATGGAAAAGCAAGAAGAGATTTTGGGGGCGTTGCAGGAGTTGATTGAGGTGGTGGCGAAGTTGCGCGAGCCTGATGGTGGTTGTCCTTGGGATTTGGCTCAAACTGCGGAAACGCTCACGCCTTATGTGATTGAGGAAGCTTATGAGGTGGTGGATGCAATTAAGAGTGGGGATAAGGGTGCGATCGCAGAGGAGTTAGGCGATTTATTATTACAGGTGGTATTGCAAGCCCAAATCGCTAGTGAATCTGGGCAATTTTCTCTCAAGGAAATCGCTCAGGGGATTTCCCAAAAGTTGATTCGCCGTCATCCTCATGTGTTTGGTGATGTGTCGGTGGCCAGTGTGGATGAGGTGCGGCAAAATTGGGAACAAATCAAAGCTGCGGAAAAGGGCGAAGCATCTCCAGACGCGCAAAAATTTAGTGCTAAACTCGCTCGTTATGGACGTACTCTTCCCCCACTGACGGCGGCGATGAAAATTTCTCAAAAGGCTGCTGCGATCGGGTTTGAATGGGAAAATATTCAGGGTGTTTGGGATAAGTTTCATGAGGAGTTGGGAGAGTTTCAACAAGCTTTAGCTGAGGAAACACCCGAACGACAAGAAGCAGAATTAGGCGATTTACTATTTGCCGTGATTCAGTTAGCGCGTTGGCATAATCTTGACCCAAGCACCGCTTTGCAAGGCACAAATCAGCGCTTTGTCCAGCGATTAGAAAAAATGGAGGCGGTTGTTGACCGTCCCCTTTCTGATTACAGTTTGAATGAATTAGAAAACTTGTGGCAACAGGCAAAAGCTCAACTGGCGAAAGAAGGGGATAGGGAATAGGGAATAGGGGATTGGGCATGGGGCATGGGGCATTGGGGATTGGGGATTGGGCATGGGGCATTGGGCATTGGGCATTGGGCATTGGGCATTGGGTATGCAGAAGAGACAAAGGTAGACAAGGAAGAGGGAGAAGACTTGGGAGAGACTTGTTCAATAATTCCTCCTTGTCCCCCTGCTCCAACTCCTAACTCCTAACTCCTAACTCCTAACTCCTAACTCATTACTCCCCTGCTCCCCACTTCAAGATTTTTCAACGTCAAACCACTTATCATATAGCGATTGATAAGTGCCATTTTCTTTGAGACTCAGCAAAGCCTGATTAATTGGTTTGCGGTAGGGACTGTTGTTGGGCAGAATGATACCGTAGCTTTCTTCACGCAAGATACTGCCAACAATTTGTACCTTTCCTTTGCCTTCATTGGCAGCATAGAAGAGGAGTACAGGCGCATCAAACACTACGGCATCAGCTTTTTTTGTTTGCAGAGCATTGTAAGCTTGCTCAATCTTGGTAACTTCTAAAACTGAAATCTTATGTTCTCGTAGGTATGTGGCGGCTGTGCTACCCGCAGTTGTAGCCACTACCTTGCCGGGTAAATCGTCTATGCTCCTGATATCACCCTGAAGCTGTTGCACTGTCAAGGAGGTAGTAGCACTGGCTGTAAAGTAGGCAGCAAAAAGTACTCCGATGAACATCCAGATAATACCTACTAGGCGTCCCAGTACTCCCTTGGGCATCTCATCAGCTTGGGTTGCTAATGTGGCAGCTGACCACCAACAGGCTTTGAAAATGCCAGGAAAGTATGATTTGGGAATCATCCCATCTTTGTGATGACGCTCAGATAACCAAATAATGTGGGCTGCTACGATAATTAACACCAAGGCAACGCCTATTACTTGCAAAAGGCTACCGGAGAAAAACAATTGCAAAATATTTGGGAAGGCACTGTTGTTGCTTTCTGGGTTTCTCACCATAATTTGCAGCCCCCCAGCAAAAATAGGTAATGAAAAATCAAAGTTCTGCTCGCGTTCGGCTGTAATTGAGATGGCTGAAATTCCCAAGTTGGCTTTGCTTTCCTTAATAGCCGAAAGCAGTTGCGGCACTGTGGAATATTCTATAAATTTAGACTCTACACCTATTTGGTTAGCGATTTTGCGCCAGAGGTCGATACTGAATCCTGATAGCTCACCTTTGTTTGATAGCACAAAGGGCGGTATAACTCGTGTCGCTACTAATAAAGGTTGTTGGAGTTGTGGTTTTTGGGCCACTCCTGGGGACGCCATTAATAACAATGCCAGAATTCCACCTATTAATCCTATGCAGGTATACAGTGCTAAGGAACGCTTGATTTTGTTTTTCGGGTCATATCTGCCAATTAGGCGGTTTTTCCCAGCCATAAATTGGCGAAATCTACTAGCGATCGCATTTATCATCAAAATTCTCTCAGGGTTGTGTGCATAATCTATTTATCATGCCCACCCTATATCAAAGATCGCGTTCATCATCCCCCTAATACCAATTTTTTTCAGATTTACGGCTGGTAATGTTGCTGTAAGCATCAGTCCCCCTTAAGCTATAAAAACATTTGCTGAAATCTACCTAATATGTTTCTTGCTGTACAACACTGTAGGTAGATTTCTTGATGAATTGTTTATTTTAGGATGGTAGGTGGAGGTTGAAACAACTTTGTGTCTAACTCAATTTGTAGAACTCGCGTTGTCAAGACAAACCTCTATCTTTTGAGTAATAGTTTTGAGATCGGCTTTTGGCGTACATTTGGGTTTATAATTGCCAGATATTTTATCTAACATGCGCTTCTTAGTCTTTGCAAAGTGAGCAATTATGGATGTGGACGATTTTAGTCAACAATTAGAGACATTGCGCTCACGGGTAATCGGATTAGTGCAAAGGACTGGTAGTGAGCCATATTCACAGCAAGAGCTAACACTAGAAGCTTTTGAGGAACTGCAAATCACTTTGGAAGAACTAAAAATCGCTTCCGAGGAACTACAAGTAACACGAATCGTAATAGAGAAAGAGCGTCAGCGCTACCAAGAATTATTTGATTTTGCGCCTGATGGTTACTTGGTAACTGATACATTCGGCACTATCCTGGAAGCTAATCGTGCTGCTAGCATACACCTCAATGTTTTACAGCGATTTTTGATTGGCAAACCGCTACTTACTTTCATCGCCCAGCCAGATCATCAAGCTTTTTTTAATTACCTGACTCAGTTGCAGCAGCTCGACCGAGGTGGAGAATGGGAAGTGTGTTTACAACCACGAGAAAAAATCTGTTTTGATGTAGCTTTGACAGTAGTTACCGTTCGCAACGAAAAAGGTCAGGCAGTTGCTCTGCGCTGGCTAATGCGTGACATTAGCCAGCGTAAGCATTTAGAGTTGCAGCGCCAGCAATTATTTGCTAATGAGCAAGCCGCCCGAATTGCAGCCCAAGCCGCAGAAAAACGCTCTAATTTTTTAGCTGAAGCAAGTAGTGTATTGGCATCTTCCTTGGATTATCGCATTACCCTAACCAGCGTCGCGCAATTAGCAGTGCCTACTCTTGCCGATTGGTGTATTGTGGATGTCATCGAAGATAATTTGCCAGTCTTCACTAACCCAGTCATCGTTGCATCAGAACCAGCCAAGGAAGGATTGATCCGAGAACTTCAACAACGCTATCCAATTTCTATTGACGCTGATTACGGCCCACCGAAAGTTTTACGGACTGGTAAGCCGGAACTGGTTACAAAGATTCTTGAGTCTTCATTACAGAGAAAGTCCTCAAACGAAGAACATTTCAGTTTGCTGTGCCAACTCCAACTTAAGTCTCAGATGGTAGTACCATTGTTAGTACGCGATCGCAAGCTGGGGACAATTCTATTTGCCTCTGCACAACCAGAACGCCATTACACAACTGTAGACCTAGAAATGGCTGAAGAACTTGCTCAACGAGCAGCATTCGCCATTGAAAATGCCCAGCTTTATCAGCAAGCCCAAGAAGCTAACCGCATTAAGGAAGAGTTTTTAGCGATCGTTTCCCATGAACTTCGTACACCCCTCAATTCTATGCTGGGTTGGGTTCAACTAATACGTACTCGCAAATGGGATGAAGCAACTACCTCTAAGGCGTTGGAGATAATCGAGCGGAATGCCAAACTTCAAAGAAAACTGATTGAAGATATCCTGGATATCTCACGCATTGTACAAGGACAAATTCGCCTAAATATCCGTAAAATTGACCTTGTGCCGATAATTCAAGCGGCAATTGAAGCTGTACTTCCCACATCTGAAATTAAGGATATTCAAGTTGAATTTAATCTTGATTCTTCAGTTGGTCAAGTTATGGGCGATGCCGAACGCCTGCAACAAGTTGTCTGGAATTTGCTCTCTAATGCCGTCAAGTTTACACCTAACGGGGGGCGAGTTGAAGTACATCTGGAACAGGTAAACTCAAATGTCCAGATAACTGTCTCTGACACAGGTAAGGGAATTAGTACTGACTTTCTACCTTATATCTTTGAGCGTTTCCGTCAAGCTGATAGCACAACTACTAGAGCAGACAATGGTTTGGGGTTGGGGCTAGCAATTGTACACCATTTAGTAGAAATGCACTCAGGCAGAGTCTGCGCAGTTAGTGAAGGGGAAGGAAGGGGAGCAAAATTTACAGTGTTGTTGCCTCTGGTAGAACCGCAACCAGAACAGTTAATTAAAGAAAGTAAAGAAAATGTCGAAAATCTCTCAATACTCAACGGCTTGCAAATACTTGTTGTCGATGACAATGCCGATACGCAAGAGTTAATTGCCTTCATTCTTGAAAAGTCTGGAGGGCAGGTGACGGCAGTTAGCTCAGTAGGTGAAGCTCTAGAAGCACTAGAACGATTAAAACCAGATGTTCTAGTCAGTGATATCGGAATGCCAGATGAGGATGGTTATTCCCTGATTCGGAAAGTGCGGGCGCAGGAAACAGAGCAAGGGGAGAAGATTCTAGCTGTAGCACTAACGGCATTTGCTAGAGAAGAAGAACACAGCCTAGCTCTGGAAGCCGGATTCCAGGTTCATGTATCCAAGCCAATTGAGCCAGAAGAGTTGGTGAAAGTGGTAGCGAACCTGACCAAAAATAGCAAACAAGTTTAATGCACAATTAAGCTTTTGGTAACAAATGGGTACGCCGAAATAACAAATGAGTACGCCGAAATAACAAATGAGTACGCCGAAATA
>NZ_JAVRCD010000113.1:0-13510 GCF_034530895.1 Nostoc sp. DedQUE08 | reverse complement strand
GCGGTTGTGGACGCTCAACGGGCAACTGCTACAAGAATTCAAAGGGCATCAAGGCCCAGTCTCAAGTGTGAGTTTCAGCCCGGACGGCAAAACTATCGCCACGGCATCACAAGACGGGACAGCGCGGTTGTGGCCTGTGCAGAATTTAGACCAATTGCTGGTGGGGGGTTGCAATTGGCTGCGTGATTATTTGCAGAATAACCCGAATTTGGGTGAGAGTGACAAGCGTCTCTGCGATGATATCAAGTGAAAGCCAAGTGAAAAATTATGCATCGCCGGATTAATATCAGCTAGCCAGATAAAACGTCATTGCGAGTGCAACGATCGCAAAACGTCTCGTAGAGAAGAGAAGCAATCACAAGCTCGATCCGGTAGCAATGCGATCGCCTGAAAACAGATTTTCATTGTAGGACAGGCGATCGCCTCTATCTATTCGATGTAGCTCAAGCAATATTTTGCGATCGCCCTCTCATATTGAATCAAAGCGATTTTAACTAAAGCGCGATGGCACTACTTGTACTTGTCCATTAGGCGATCGCTTCTTTAATTCTTCTGCTTTTATAGCCCAATACGGTTGGGTTAAGGGTTATTGGTACAAAATATTGGGTTTTGAGACGCGATAAATCGCCGTCTCTACAAGTGTTTTGGTCTGCGATCGGGGTTTACTTGCAGTCTCATCTACTCCCAAAGCTTAGATGCGATCGCCTGCATCAGGCATTTTGCACCATCCAAACCAGTTTGCCCAAAATTTGCTCAACTGGTGGCAGTGGATAATCGGTCAGATCAATCGTAACAGTTTGCCCTTCTAGTTTAAGAAACCGCCAAACTGTACCACTCGTTACCGTTCCGTAGATGGTTGAAATCGGCTGCTGCTTCTGTTGATTAAAGCGTTGAGCTGCCACCATCTCGGCTAAACATTGTCCCAGTGCTGGTTTAAGGTCTTCTTTCTTCGCTTCCACCAAAACCACCGCCGGAGCTTTAATAAACAACTGCTCTGGAGAGCGACTAATGAGAAAATCGACATAACCCGTCAAATCAATTTCTGGCTGCACGCTGAACTCTTCACCCGAAAAGACACTAATTTGTCCTTTGAACTGACGTTTGACTTCTAACAAAACTGGATTGATAATACCTTCAGAACGCGCTTTTTCAGTACTGACTGCGATCGCCCAAGGCAGCGTTTCTTTCAGTGTATCTTTGAGTAAAGAACTTGGATTGACTGGGGAAATTTCAGGCAGAAAGCGATCGCCTTCAATGATAGTGAGTTGAAAATCCTCTACAGCTTTACTGAGGGTAAATTTACTATAAGGCATCAGGATTTTCCCTATTATTTTTTTATATAAAAACTATTTAATTAACGCGTAGCGAGCAAGATACTTTCAATCCCAAACCCGTCGCAAATTCAAGACAAAACCTGGTAACACCGCTTCACCCGACAACTCAGCAGGATTCTCTAACACTTCCACATCTTTAGCCAGTCGATAAATTTCCACCCGTCGCTGCTGCGGATCGATTAACCAACCAAGTTTCGCGCCATTGTCGATATACTCTCTCAATTTATCTTGTAGGGACTTGAGGGTATCTGAACTAGAGCGTAACTCAACCACAAAATCGGGGCAGATATTAGCAAAGGTTCCTTTTTGTGCCGAAGTAAGCGTCTGCCATCGTTCTCCACTCACCCAAGAGGCATCGGGGGAGCGAGTCGCACCATTGGGTAAAATGAAGCCTGTAGAAGAGTCAAAGGCTTCACCAGGTTCGCCCGCATTACGCCACCACAAATACAATTCACCCGAAATACTCCAATTACGTCTCCCGGTTTCCCAGCCTGTTGGTGGGTTCACTATTAATTCTCCTTGTGCGGTTCTTTCTAGTCTCAAGTCTCGGTTGGCTGCGGCTAAAGCAGCAAACTGTTCTTGGGTAACATACAGCCCAATGGACTTAGGCAACTCAATCAATAGGGTTTCGGTTTCTGGACTAGCGGGTGTTTGTACCATCTTGACCTCAAGGATTCGTTTAGGAGGCAGGAGGCAGGGAGCAGGGGGCAGGGAGCATGAGTTAGAAAGAAGCTTTTTATGTTTGATGAATCAGTGCTGCTTGTAGTTCACTTACTTGCAATCTCCTGTAATTATAAGCGATCGCCTTCTCAACTCTTATCCTGTTCTCTTCTGATGGGACGATGAATTAAAATATTTGCCATGCCATCATCAATGAAACAAAACGTCAGTCGAGGTTTTTCATGGCTTTAGAGGGAGTGATTTTAGATATTGATGGCACACTGGTATTAAGTAATGATGTTCATGCAAATTCCTGGGTAGAAGCATTTGCAGCTTATGGCTTAGAAGTGCCATTTGAAAAAGTCAGACCACTTATAGGTATGGGTGGAGATCAAGTGATTCCCAAAGTAGCGCCAGAATTAAATAGCGAAGAAGGAACTGGCAAAGCGATCGCTAAACGGCGCAAAGAACTCATATTGAACAAATTTACATCGCAAATTACTCCTGCCAATGGTACCAGAGACTTAATATTAAAGATGCAAAAATCGGGATTACATCTAGTTGTTGCTAGTTCAGCAAGTTCTCAAGAACTTGACATATTACTCAAAATTGCTCAAGTAGATGATTTAATATCGGAAGTAACTACATCCGATGATGCCGAAGCGTCTAAACCTGCCCCTGACATTGTACAAGCCGCCTTGAAAAAAGGGCAAATGACCCCCGATAAAGTAGTGATGCTAGGTGATTCTCCTTATGATATTGAGTCTGCCGGCAAAGCAGGAGTAGGTGTGATTGCTTTGCGCTGCGGTGGCTTTAGCGATGAACAACTATCGCTTGCGATCGCAATTTACAACGATCCAGAAGATTTACTACAGCACTATGACTCTTCTATTCTGGGTGCAAATGCTTAAATATTAAAAGAAGGAAGAAGGGTAGGCGATCGCAGTCAATTCATTAACGAAGCTGTGCAATATTATACTACTCAAAAAGCCTTAGTCAATCTTGGAGAACAGTTATAGCAAGGAACTGGGGACTAGGGACTGGGGACTGGGTGAAAAGCCTTTTTGTGTCTAAATTTTATCATCTGTTAACGTCCTAACCATTTTGGCTGTTGCTATAAAAGAAAGAGCCATCCAACGGGCGGGACTTGATTTGAAGTTGGTAAAATTTTGAGGCGATATCTGGTGAAAAGTTACTTTGCATCTGCGCTTCCCACTTTTTTAGAAGACGCGATTAATCGCGTCTCTAACCTTTGGCTCAGACCTTAGTGTAATTATTGATTACCTTCGCTAAATCTGGCACTGCTTCTTCTACGTGCTTTTTGGCGGAACCGCGAAGTTTTTCATAGGTTCCTCGCACGATTTGGCGGGTTGAGTTCTTGACTCTAGCATCGGTAACACTCAGTAGCGCGTCTGCTGTATCAGAGCGATTTGCACTCAGATATTCAACTGGATCGCCTTTCTCTACGCCTCTACTCCAGATGGGATCGAGAGCTGTAAAGCATTGCGGTAATATCTGCTCAACGACATAAGGAATATACCCTGGCTTAATCCCTTTCAAAGCAGCAAAGGCAGTTTTCAAAGCGATGCCGCTCATGCCTGACTTGGATGCAAGCTGTCCTTCAATCATGTTGCAACAATCATCTACGACCATAGCCTTTTTGGTCGGATTCAAAAGTCCCTCACTAAGTCCCATTTCACTCTTCCTTATCTAAGTACTAATTCTATTCGGCTAATTTTTTTAGCAAGCAGGAAATTACAGAAAATGGTATCAGAGTTAGAGATGTTGTGGATAAACTGATACGCTTTTAAGCTGCATAGTTGAGAAGAGGCAAGGGGGCAGGGGAGAAATCAATTCAAAATTCAAAATTCAAAATTCAAAATTAAAGAACTTCTGCCCCCTGTGTATAAGACTTAAGAGCTTATCCCATCCTCCTGAGACCTAAGTTGCGTCTCTGGATGACTTGAGCCAGCAGGTAGAACTTCATGTCTAGTTCCCGAAGCTCCATTTGGTGAATCTGGTGGATTTGAACCGCCTCGCTTCCGAGGTAATATAGCCTGAGCCAAGCTCTTAACCAAAATATAGAGAATTGGCACTAAAAACAAACTCAAGAATGTGGAAAGCATCAGCCCCCCAAACAGCGCTGTTCCTAAAGACCAACGGCTGCTGGCTCCAGCCCCTTGAGAAATTACCAAGGGCAAAAATCCTAACAACGCTGCAAAGGATGTCATTAAGATTGGTCGCAAGCGTTCTTGCCCCGCTTTCACCGCCGCCCGCGTGTAGCTCATGCCCTGCTCATGCAGTTGATTGGCAAATTCCACAACTAGAATTGCATTTTTTGCAGCTAGACCAATCAAAGTCACCAAACCTACCTGGCAATAGATATCATCTACTACCTTGGGAAAGAGGCTACCTACCATGAAAATATTGGAACGCAGCCAAATCGCTGTCATTGCTCCCAAAACTGCCAAAGGAACTGTCAGCAAAATAATAATTGGGTCAACGTAGCTTTCATACTGAGCTGCCAGCACCAGAAAGACAATAACGATCGCTAAGGCAAAAATCAAGCCCGTAGCTCCCCCCGATGTCTTCTCTTGGAGATAAGTGCCTGTCCACTCATAACCAAACCCTTGAGGTAAGTTCTCTGCTGCTAGTTGCTCCATTGCTTTAATCGCCTGTCCAGAACTAGCACCGGGAGCCGGAGCGCCCTGTACTTTGATTGACCTGTACAAGTTGTAATGGGCGATGGTTTTCGGCCCCACAAAGGGAGTAATTTTCACCAAACTGCTCAACGGAATCATCGCCCCATTGGCAGAGCGAACATACAGCTTGCCAATATCCTCTGGATTAGAACGGAACACTCCATCTGCTTGCACATATACCCGATACTGTCGCTGTCCCTGCACGAAGTTATTCACATATTGCGACCCCAGATAAGTTTGCAATGCCCCAAAGATGTCGTTAATTTCAACATTGAGAGCTTTGGCTTGGTTGCGGTTTACCTGAATGTCAAATTGGGGAGTATCTGCGGTGAACTGAGTGAAGACTCCTTGGAGAACAGGGCTTTTACGTGCTGCCCCAATCAATTTTTGAGCAGCATCAATTAGGCTTTCAATCGGCGCACTGCCGGTTTTGTCTTGAACGATAAACTCAAAACCACCCGTAGTACTTAATCCTCTCACTGGAGGAGCATTGACTGCGATCGCTCTGGCTTCTGTAATTGTAGATAGCTTTGCGTTCAGTCTTTGAAGTATGCCATAAACAGATTGAGATTGTTCAGTTCTTTCTTTCCAGGGTTTCAGGTTAGCAAAGGCAATACCTAAATTAGAAGCATTACCGTCGAAACCAAAGCCACTGATCATAAAACTAGCTCTAACTTCGGGAGCCGATGTGACTTCTTTGACTACCTTATTCATCACAGATTCAGTATATTTCAAAGAAACCCCGTCAGGCCCCTGGACAATGACAAAGAAGTAACCTTGATCTTCCTCTGGAATAAATCCGGTAGGTACTGCTCTGTACATCAAAACTGTTGCTAATAAACCAGTGAGAAAAACACCAATTACAATCGGCTTGATATGGGTAAGGTAGCTAATAAACCCGACATATCGCCGCGTGAACCAGCTAAATCCTCGATTAAATTGGGTAAAAAACCACCCCAAAGGGCCGCGTGGAGTCTGAGCAGGGCGCATGAGGATGGCTGCCATACTCGGAGAGAAGGTTAAGGCATTGAAGGTGGAAATGCCAATGGAGCAAGCAACGGTTAAGGCAAATTGTTTGTAAACAATCCCAGTAGTGCCTGGAATAAAGGCAACTGGAATAAATACCGCCATGAGTACAAGTGAAGTAGCAATGATTGCCCCAGTTAACTCCTTCATGGCTTCCACAGCCGCCTCAAAGGGTCTCATACCCTGCTCTAGTTTGACTGCAACTGCCTCCACCACAATAATGGCATCATCCACGACGATCCCGATCGCGAGAACAAAACCAAATAAGGTGAGTGTGTTAATTTGAAATCCTAAAACCAACAGAGCCGCACACGTCCCAATCAAGGAAACGGGAATCGCCACAGTCGGAATGATCGTGGTACGCCAGTCTTGTAAAAAGACAAAAATTACCAAGACCACTAGGACAATTGCTTCAACTAGAGTGTGCAGAACTTCTTCTAAAGAAATTTCTACAAACGGAGTGGTATCAAATGCCAACTCGGCTTTAAGTCCAGGTGGAAAACTTTTCTCTAATATTTTGATCTGTTCTTCAACAGCATGAGCAACGTTCAGGGCATTACTACCGGGAAGTTGATATATCCCCAAACCCACGGCTGCCTTGGGAGCATTTCCTGGAATAGTGAATTTGGCATCAGCCAGATAGTTCTCTGCTCCTAGTTCAACTCGACCGACATCTTTGACTTTAACTAAAATGCTATTGGTGCTATTACTAGTGCTATTAGTAGTGTTATTACTGGTGCTACTAGTAGTACTGCCTGGAGTAACTTTCAGCACCATATCCTCAAATTCAGCCGCATCTTTAAATCGACTGGTTGCCCGTAAAGCAAATTCAAAGCTTTGATTATCTGGTGCTGGTTCCTTACCAATCGACCCTGCACCCACTTGAATATTTTGTTGTTGCAGGGCAGCTGTTACATCTTGAGGAGTTAGTTGATGTTGGGCAAGCTTGTTGGGATCGAGCCAGAGACGCATCGCATATTTGCGTTCTCCAAAAACCCTGGCACTTCCTACACCAGGAAGCCGTTTGATCTGATCGAAAATATACAGATCGACATAGTTACTGATAAAAATGTTGTCATACTCATTATTTTCTGAGTAAAACCCATAGACCAGCAATAAACTGCTCGATGCTGTTTCAACAGTTACACCTGTTCGTTGAACGGTATCAGGCAATTGAGGTGAAGCCAGTGCTTCTTTATTTTGAACGTTTACTTGAGCAATATCGCTATTGACATTAGTGGGAAACGAGACAGTTATATTGCTCGAACCATCATTACCCGTATTAGAAGATATATAAGATACATCTTTAACACCATTAATTTGTCGCTCAATAATGTTGGTGACAGTATTTTCTGTTGTTTGAGCATCTGCACCAATATTGTTAGAGCTAACTGTAATTTGTACTGGAGCAAGGTCTGGTAGCTGAGAAATGGGAAGAATCGGTATACAGATGCTTCCCAGCAGCAAGATAATGAACGTGCAGACCGTCGTCAGCACTGGCCGCCTGATGAAGGTATTGACAAACATAAATCAAGCAATAATGGAATTGTTTCAGACTGGTTAGGAACGTAGTAGCTTTTTATTAATATAAGGATTTATTAAGGCTTAATGTCGGCGATCGCACAAGATTGGGGATTGGGTACAAGAGGCAGAGGGGCAAAGGCGCACAGAGGCAGAGGAGCAGAGGGGCAGAGGGGCAGAGGGGCAGAGGGGCAGAGGGGAAAGACTTACTGCAACTTCCCCCCTGCTCCCCCGGTTACTGAGCGTAGTCGAAGTATGCTCCCCTGCTAGGAGAAGTCACCGTTTAGTCTCATCAACTGAAAAATGCGGTAATGAATCTAAATTTCTAATTATCTTTGCCATTACTCGAAAAATTTAACGATTGCTCGTCATTGACCCAAATTGCTTGTTGAGGGACAGAAATCGAAATTCCCGCTTCGTCTAAGGCAACTTTTAGGCGGCGGCGAAACTCGCGTGCTACATCCCATTGCTTGAGGGGCAGTGTTTTAATCCAGACACGAATAATCAAACCGCGATCGCCAAATTGATCTATTCCCAAAACTTGCGGCGGTTCCAAAATTTGACTCTGCCATTGCATTTCTTGATTCATCTTATCGGCAATAGTTGCAATCAAGTTCAAAGCCTTTTCTGTATCGGCTTGGTAGGCGATGGGAATTGTTAAATCGGCTCGCGACCAACGACTAGAAAGATTGGCAACAACTTTAATTTCACCATTGGGAATCGTGATTAAACGCCCTTCAGAATCCCGCACTTGGGTCATCCGCAGATTCAGAGTTTCTACTAAGCCTCCCACGTTCCCCACATTAATCACATCGCCTAAAGCATACTGGTCTTCTAAAATGATCAAAAAACCGTTAATCGCATCTTTAATTAAGTTTTGCGATGCCAAAGACAATGCAACACCAACTAAACTCGCACCCGCTAGTAAGGGAACGATATCTATCCCCAAAGATACCAGCGCGATCAAGAAACCTACTCCTACCCAGATCACAGTAGTGATACTTTTAGTTACACCAGAAAAAGTGGAAACACGCAGTTGCAACCGTGCAGAACTTTCTGGAGTGAGGAAAGCACCACTGCTAATCAGTGTGGAGGCGAAGCGGTCAATCAGGGCGTAGGTCAAACGAATTGCTACATAGGTTGCCAAGCATACAACACCTAATCGCACAGGAAACTGGGCGGCTGTGAGAATTGCTACCTGCAAACCTCGTGTATAGGGAAATAAACCCAAAATAAAGAAGCTTCCACCTCCCCAAATTCCGGCTTGACTGAGCTGAAACAATCGTCTCTTGGCTTCTTGAAGATGTTGCTGTTGCCGTTGATTTAATTGTGTTGTAATTGCTTGATCTGCTGGTTTTGGGTAATTGAAGAGTTCCCTCTGGGGTTGAGAGGCAATGGAGTTTTCTAAATTCTTTTGGGAACGCCGCTGCCAACTATATACCCCCCAACTCATAACAATCATTGCTAGTCCGATACCGCCAGCAATTTTACCTTGGTCGATTAAAGATTGAATTTGCCTTTCTTGCTTGGCTTGTTGCAAGTCTTCTTGTAATGATTCGGCGACTTGATTTGCCGATGTCGATACATCTACCTGTCGCAGTTCCGCATCTTCCGAAGTAACGGTCATCAGATATTGACCGTTGACATAAATTACTGGTAATTCGTTTACTTTGCGAACTTCTACCTTGACTGGTGTTTTTGCTGGTGATTGAAAGTAATTTTGACCAATTTTCTCCAACTTCTTTTGAATATCTTCTGAACGCTCAGGAAAGTTGGTTCTTGTTGCCGCTATTTGAAATAACCGACGACCATCTAAATAAATCCAGCCCGAAACAACTCTGTTATCTGAATCATTACTAATACTGCTGGGAGCTTGCAGTTGCGGTAAAAGAGGTATCTGGGCCGTGGCTTTTGGCACAGATACAATGCCTATAGCCATTGAACTAGCGATGCCTACGGCGGGCAAAGCCAACGCCAAAAATTGAAAGCGCACTCAAACACCTCCTTGAGTAAAATCTATTAATTACTACTTTAACTATCCTGCTTAATTCCTTTGGGTAGATGTACCTATCTAAAGTTGAAGTTTTCCCTTGAGTTGATGAAAATTTGATATTTTTTTTCTTTGTCTTCTATCTTGAGACAGATGACGAAAATCAGAATGTCAGCCTGAAAAGAGTCTTATGCTTACCAAAGATAAAACAAAAAGGAAGAAGCTGGAGAGGAAGTTGACATTCCGGCGATCAAACGTCAAGCTAGTTTTGAGGATTCTTGACTAGTGATTTGCTTTCATCCAAGCAAAAATCGCCAGTAGTAGAATAACCTAGTAGAGTGCGTAAAACTTACGTAGCTTTTTTAATTTTTTGAGGTAACTTTTGATGACCGCAACTTCTCCCCGATTAAAGCACGAGGTTAAAGACCTCGGCCTAGCTGCCTTGGGAAGACAGCGCATTGAATGGGCTGGACGCGAAATGCCAGTTTTGAAGCAAATCCGCGATCGCTTTGCAACCGAAAAGCCCTTCGCTGGTTTACGCCTTGTAGCTTGTGCCCACATTACAACCGAAACAGCACATTTGGCGATCGCTCTGAAAGCCGGTGGTGCAGACGCGCTTTTAATTGCTAGCAATCCTTTATCAACCCAAGATGACGTAGCCGCTAGCCTCGTCGTCGATCATGAAATTCCCGTCTTTGCTCAAAAAGGCGAAGATAACGAAACTTATAACCGCCACGTCCAAATAGCTTTAGATCATCGCCCCAACATTATTGTTGATGACGGTAGCGATGTGGTTGCAACTTTGGTACAACAACGCCAACACCAAATTGCTGATTTGATTGGTAGCACCGAAGAAACCACCACTGGGATCGTGCGGTTACGCGCCATGTTTAGAGAAGGCGTACTCACCTTCCCCGCAGTCAACGTCAACGACGCTGACACCAAGCACTTCTTTGATAATCGCTATGGTACTGGGCAATCAACCCTAGATGGCATTATCCGCGCCACCAATATTTTGTTAGCTGGGAAGAATGTTGTTGTTGTCGGTTATGGCTGGTGTGGTAAAGGTACAGCCCTCCGCGCCCGTGGAATGGGTGCTAACGTCATCGTCACCGAAATCGACCCCATCAAGGCAATTGAAGCCGTAATGGATGGCTTCCGCGTCCTGCCAATGGCTGAAGCTGCACCCCAAGGTGATATATTTATCACTGTGACTGGTAACAAGCACGTCGTTCGTGGCGAACACTTCGATGTCATGAAAGATGGTGCGATCGTTTGTAACTCCGGTCACTTTGACTTGGAACTTGATTTGAAATACTTGGCTGCACAAGCTAAAGAAATCAAAGAAGTTCGTCCTTTCACCGAAGAGTATAAATTGAAAAATGGTAAATCAGTTGTCGTTCTCGGACAAGGACGCTTGATTAACCTAGCTGCGGCTGAAGGACACCCCAGCGCGGTAATGGATATGAGTTTTGCCAACCAAGCTTTGGCTTGTGAATTCCTGGTGAAGAATAAGGGTAAGTTGGAACCTGGTTTGCACTCAATTCCGGTTGAAGTCGATCAAGAAATTGCTCGATTGAAGTTGCAGGCTATTGGGATCACGATTGATAGCCTCACACCCGATCAAATTGAGTACATCAATTCTTGGACAAGTGGAACTTGATACATTGATTAGTTAATTGTTTGAGGGATAAGCTTTTGGGCTTATCCCTTTTTTTTGGGTTTTGCCCATACTGCAAGCGTAATCCGCAAAGTGCAAAAGCTTACTTACTTAATGGCTGCATAATTTGATAAGCGAAGTCTAGAATTTCATTTCATCATTTTTTAACTCTTATTTAGCGACAAGTCTAATACCTAGAATTATGGTAGAGTCGATGGAGGGTATTATCCCTCGCACCTCTCTGTTAAATCTGGACGTGTCACTTTAGATACATCATAATCCTTCCGTAAAGGGTGGTTATACGGAACTATGCAGACCAGTGCCAAAGTTTTAGAATTATGGATTTGAATTTAGCATTTATGCAAAATCAATTATGACAGTTTTAAGACAAGAAACATGTCTCTTTTTGAAGAAAAACTAACAATAAAGCAGTATATTGAGCTTGTCCAAAGAAAACGACCAGCATTAGTTCAACATGCTGATATTCCCATTACTAAATGGTGTAATCAGTTTTTAACAACTGAAGATCAATATATTGCGTTGAGGCTGCTTTTTGATTTTATCTACTATGATACAAAAAAAGCACGAAATGCTTTTGAATCTCTCCACTTAAAGTTGATGTCAAAATTAAGACTAGAGACCTACCAAAAAGAAAGCGAGGTCATATTCTTATTTCCTGGGCACGCTAAAAGTGGTGCATATATGAGCTACTTGTATAGTCAAGCCAATAACATAAAAGTTAAAGGTGCTTTGCACTCTGAGATGATATCTGGGAAAATCACAGAGAAGTTCTATCCTTTGGATTCTTTGAAAGACTATCACGTTATTGAGAAGATAGAAAGTTTAGGCGTAAAGAATCTAGTCTTAATTGATGATATCGTGGTCAATGGTGGGGGATTAAGTTATTATTTAACTGACGAAGTTAGAAAGAAATTTGCCCTTTTTGACAAAGTTTTCTTAGTTACTCTTGTGGCTAGTCAGTTAGGACTAGATAGATTAAAATTTGGTTGGAAAGATAGGTCAAAGCCTCCACTGCTTGACCCTATTCCTAACCTTGAAGCAATCTATCACCAAGAGATTTGGAATTTTGATGATCCTAAAAACGTTGCGTATTCTAAAGAGGAAAAATTAGTCTTAAATAATTGGCTCAGTAAGTATATGAAAATCATAGATAGCTCGAATTACAAAAAATTCGATCGATCGAAAGCACTTGTTACTTTCGATTGGAACACACCCGGAACTACACCAATGCCTTTTTGTCACTCCAGAGGCACTTGGATACCTCTTTTTCAAAGATATAGTGGATCTGGCTAATGTATTGACAAATTTGACAGCATTTAAGAAGCCATTTCTTAAACTACAATTAAGTTTAAAATCGTAAACCATAAGGTATTGCTTTCGAGAAGAGTTGTCTCTAGAAGAGGTTTATAGTGCCTTCCAATGATAATGACACAGTGAGTAAAACAGGGATCTTTGTTTTACCTAATAACAAATACCTGACAAAAGTTCAAAGTGTAGTCAATTCCTTTCAGGAATATGAATTGCCCAAAATATTTCTGAGTCACAAAACGGGTCTACATTTAAATGAGGAGGTCAATTATTTCATAGTTGCAGCAGGTAAAGGGAAAAGACTAAAAGCCTTGACACAATTAGTCGGTGATTATACTAAGGCTTGCTTTCCTTTTCCTCTTAATAATTATTACAGAGATATGTACGTGGCTGATTTTCCACTTGCACTAGGTACAAGCTTTGTCAATAAAACTGGGTATGATTTTTTCACATGCCCTCCCAACGGAAATATTTCAGGTGTAATAAACTATTATCTAAGAAATCCACAAAATATTAAAGCAACGCTTATCAGCGGAGTAGATTTAGTATATGACAGCAGCTCACAAGAAATCGCAGAATTCATTGAAATACAACTTAAACAACCTAGCAATCACTTGGCATTTATTGGCACAGAAAAAAGGCTGAACTATCCAAGTTCCGTTGGAATTTTCAGAGCAGAAAAAACATCAATCTCCGAAAGCGCGTTCACATTCATTGATTTTATAGAGAACCCTTCGCCAGAAGAGTTTAGAAGCTGTATTCTTCCAAATGGAAATCATATTGTAAATACAGGACTTGTATATTTCAGTAAGCTAGCCGTAACAAAATTAATGGATAAAGTTCGGCAAGAAATTGAAAATCAGGGTTGTGTAACTTTTTTAAAGAAAAACGATTCTGAAATATACAACGGAGCGCATGCTATAACTTATATTTTAAAGAATATGGATAAACTTTTTGGAGAAAAATCCAAAAAGCAACCTATGATAAAAATGGTTATCAATTGGGAAGACGTGGGTACTGTAAAGTCATATTTCAGGTTTCTGAGTCACGTGAAAAACGGCCTGTACTTACAAAATTTCTCTCCTGACTATGCAAAAGCGATTTGGACCTCTGTTTCGAACAGAGTCAGTATCGAACCTAACCAGAAAAAGATGCTATTTTCCCCTCGATATTTTTCAATTGAAGATATTCCAGAAAACGAGCATCACTTGTTCAATAGTATTGAGGGTATAAGGGTGAACGAAAAAAGGTGTGGGGAAGAAAAAACGAGTTAGCGTACTATTTACGC
>NZ_JAVRCD010000112.1:0-13575 GCF_034530895.1 Nostoc sp. DedQUE08 | reverse complement strand
ATTAATACTTATGTACTATAGAGAGCGATCGCTTGTGCCAGTTGCGTAAGTCCTATTATAGTCATGCAACAGCTTGGCATTAAAGAGGCATTAACCACAGATCGCCACTTTGAACAAGCTGGCTTTATTCGTCTGCTGAAGTCAGAATAAGTAATAATAAAAGCCATTCATTAAGATATGCTCTTTATTATTAATAATCGCTAACCCGTTAACCTACGCATCAACAGCTTCCTTCGCGGCATACAACATCTCAGCGTTAATTTCCTTGAAACCGCGATCGCGGGCAAATTTCTCAGTGCTACACTAGATTTATATTCTCTTCGTTCTTTACAGCTTGGGGACGTTGTAACAGCACGTTTTCCTCAACAAAACTCTTTCAATGTATGATTTTCCTCAGTTATTATTCAGGCCTTGTATTCCGTTCTATACGGCTTAATAGGTCAATGATTGCTATTAAAGCTGCTGTCAGAATATATATAATAATACAGGGAATAATCACATAAATTAAAGGTAATAAAATAAATATATTAGTTCCACCAAAACTTAAAGCTCGACCAAATATTGAAAATATTATAATAAAAAAAATGACTACAATAAAAAAGCCGACAAACTGAAGTATCTTGAGTGTAGTAACTAATCTGGTGTACAGTCTATTTTCGTTCAATCTGCTGGATAATTGATTATTGTTCATAAATACACCATTTTTAATAAATTAGTTTATGCAAAAAACATTATTTTATAATAAGTAGAAGAGTGTTTATTTGAAAAAACACTCTTCTATGGAATTCTAGCTATCAGTTTTATAGCTGATCGCTGAATTATTATTAAGCTCCGACAGCTTCCTTCGCGGCGTACAATACCTCAGCGTTGATTTCTTTGAAACCGCGATCGCGGGCAAATTTCTCAGTATTACGCTTCACTTTTCCGCGAACAAATCCCGGAATCTTATTCAATTCTGCTTGACCATCTTTTGTCCAATTCAAATCAGAATCAGCAGAAATTCCCCTAGTAATAACTTCTTTGGTATCGTGACCGCCAAAGATTTCTAATAGGTGATCTTCCATTCCCAAAGTGAAGGAATTGTAGATCAAATCTGTAATCTGATTCGTACCTTCGTAACCCATAAATGGTTTGTAACCAATAGGGAAGTTTTGGACGTGGATGGGTGCAGCAATTACACCGCAAGGAATATCTAAGCGCTTACCAACATGGCGTTCCATTTGCGTGCCGAAAATGGCAGAGGGTTCGACACGAGCGATCGCATCCCCAATTACACCATGATCGTCTGTAATCAGCACTTCATCGCAATATTCACTAACCTGTTCGCGGAACCAATCTGCATCATATTTACAGTAGGTTCCAGCCCAAACAACATGAATTCCCATTTCTCGCGCCAGAATCTTGGTAATAGCGGCGGCGTGGGTATTGTCACCAAAGACTACAGCTTTTTTGCCAGTCAAGTTTTGACAGTCAATCGAACGGGAGAACCAAGCAGCCTGAGAGACATGTAAGGTTTGCTCATTGATGAAGTCTTCATAGTCAACTTCTGCGCCTTGAGCGTTAATTACCTGCTGAATCTTGCGAATACAACGGGCAGTTTCCACTACGCCCATTGGAGTAATGTCTATATAAGGTGTGCCAAATTGTTCTTCCAGGTAACGGGCTGTGGTCAAACCGAGTTCGCGGTAAGGCACTAGGTTAAACCAGGCTTGGGGCATCTTTTTCAAGTCATTTACCGAAGCACCTTCGGGAATTAAGGTATTTACCTCAATTCCCAAGTCAGCCATCAGCCGTTTCAGTTCGGTGCAGTCGTGGTTGTTGTGGAAACCGAGGGTGGTAGTACCGATAATGTTAACTGAGGGTCTTGCTGTTTTGCCCTCTGCCAATTCGCCCCGCTTCCGGGCTTTTTCAATGTAGTATTGGACAATTTGATCCAAAGTGCGATCGGCGGCTTGCAGTTCGTTGTAGCGGTAGTGGTTCACATCCGCCAGCATTACATCACCTTTCGCTTCCAACTGCGCCCGTTCGACAAAGTTGTGCAGATCCTCTTGCAAAATGCTGGAGGTGCAGGTGGGAGTTAACACAATCAAATCTGGGTGTTCCTCAGCATCCTTGCGGGTGATGTTATCTACCACCTTTTCTTGGGAACCGCGTGCTAAAACGTTGCGATCGACGACACTGGTTGTCACCGGAGTAAAATCCCTTTCCCGCGATAGCATAGAGCGCATGACGTTGAAGTAATCATCGCCAAGTGGGGCGTGCATGATCGCATGAACATTTTTAAAAGAACTAGCGATTCGCAGAGTGCCGATGTGGGCTGGGCCAGCATACATCCAGTAAGCCAATTTCATGTTTGTGTCTCCCTTTTAAACTCAAATAACTAAGTAAATGGGCGTAAAAAATATAAGATAGAGCTTACCATCAACCCCTTTGGTGCGTAGTTTACCGCCGTAGGCATCGCCCAGTGTGCCGTTGGTAGAGAAGGGGAGAGGTTTGGAGAGAGGTATTATCTTTAATTCAGCCCATTTACTTATAACTGCTTGATTATTAAATCGTTTCTGATTTTCTCAAACCTGCTGGCTGAAAAAAAATAAGGTTTGTTGCGGGTTTTAGGGGAGGCGATATGGCTGAAATCTATTTACTGCTTGGGATACAGCTATCAATTTCAACAACATTGCTGGTGATTTTGTAAAAAAATCTTAATGTTTCAGTAAATTAGACCTAACAAGAACAGCCCCTTCCCTACTAGCCTTGGAGAGTAAAATTCAAAGCCTCTCTCCTTTTAGGAGAGAGGAATGGACGTGAGGTCAGAAGTCCCTCATTCCCTACTCGGCAGCGTTTTTACCTAATTCGCTAAGATGTACACAAGCTCATTTTCACAACAATTATGGTGAAATATGGTGAAAACACCCTCCCAGCTTTGGACGATTCCTCCTTTGGAAAATGGCGACAAACTCACCCGCTACGAATTTGAGCGTCGCTACAATGCCACCCCTAACCTGAAAAAAGCTGAATTAATCGAAGGGATTGTCTATATTATGCCTGCTGCTTTGCGTTTCCGAAGTCACGGTCAACCGCATGGTTGGATTTTGACATGCCTTGGTACTTACGAAGCTGCGACTCCTGGTGTAGCGTTGGGAGTTGAACCTACTGTCCGCTTAGACTTAGATAACGAACCTCAACCCGATATTGTTCTGTTGATTGAACCGGAAGCAGGTGGTCAAACGCGGCTGAGTGAAGATGATTATATTGAAGGTGCGCCAGAGTTAGTTGTGGAAATTGCTGCTAGTAGTGCGGCTATCGATCTTCATGGCAAAAAACAGGCTTATCGTCGCAATGGTGTTAAAGAATATATAGTTTGGCAAGTTTTAGACCAAAAATTGACTTGGTTTTCTCTGGAACAGGGTGAATATCTGGAATTAGTACCTGACAATGAAGGCATTTTACAAAGTCGGGTATTTCCAGGCTTGTGGTTAGCGGCGACGGAGTTATTAGCAGGTAATATGCAGGGTGTGTTGAAGGTTTTACAAGCAGGTTTACAGTCTGCTGAACATGAGGATTTTATACATTTTCATGGTAATTATATTATTTGAATCATCGACTTTTTCAAGAGGAAAAATGCTGTTTCACCACATCTAAGCGGGAACAGTTCCAATAATCGATATGGGAGACAATCAAACCATCAGAGTTAAGACCTAATTCACTCCAACCAGGAATAGAGATCCGTGGTTTCCAGGGGAGAGGAGTATTCCAACTAAGTGTCCACTCAGTTTTGATTGTGTCTCCTAAACGTTGAATATTATGTAAGTCCATCTTGGGATTTAAAAACCAAGTTTCGATAAAATTAATCATTGCTTTGTAACGTTTAACACCACGGAATTTATTCATCGGGTCTTGAAAATAAACCTCTGGGGCATAAATGCTGTAAGTTTGATTGACTGGGAATCTTTGATAGTCTTCTTTGAGAATTTCAACGAGATTCATGATAGATAAATATATCTGTAAATTGGTTGAATCTAAAAACTGAAAAACTGAAATTAACCCTCATTCCATAAACGTTCTAACTGACGCCGCCAAGCAGTTAAGACTTCTTCTCGTCCTTGTGAAGTTTGATTTATTTCGCCCATCATTCCTTCGGCGTAAAAGCGTTCTAAGCTTTGCATGGTAGCTTGCAGAGATTGTCCTTGCTGTTTTGCTGCCTGAATAATTTGCCGGATGCGGCTTTCAATTAGTTGATTAAAGACATTATCTAATCTAGCCTGATGGAGAGATAAAAGTCGGTTGATTGCATTGGATAAATCTGCACTCACTAAAGTATCAATGTTATGTTGAAATACCCCCCAAATTACTCTTTCATACAAAGCGTAACGTACTTCTTGAGTGTCATCAAAGTTGGCTTCTAGGAACTGTTCTAAAAATGGTTGGGCTTCTTGGATGGGCAGAATAGGCAGTAAAACTCGCAGCCAAGTATTATCTTCGGAAAGCAGCACCAACAGCCGAAAAGTAGGAGTGTCTACTTGCCACGATCCAGGAGCAGTCGTAGTAACAGCCGATGTGTCAAATAATTCTGTAAGCGTAGCCGCAACTTCTTCAGGTGTCATAACTTTTTATTTATATATAGCCTCTAGATTAGCGCAGAGGTGCATCAACATATTCACTAACTCGATCCAGTCTGAAAACGCGGTGGGGGCGCACAGCTAGGTGTACGCCCCCACGAATGAATGTATTCCACTGAATTGAAATATCTGATTTAAATTTTAAATAAGCGAATTGCTCAAAAACACGATACCGATCGCACACAAAGCAAAACCAGCAAGGCTGATTTTCCAGGGTAAAATTCGGTTTATTTCTCCCATACCCATCCCAACACCAATTTCCCTGGCACTCATAACAACGGCAAACAGAGTTAAAGCAATACCTAGTATATAGGCAACTACTGATATTGTTCCTGTACTGACAATAGATTCAGCATTAGCGTAACCCTGAAATAAACCAGCACTGATGCCCACCAGAGCAAACACCAGAAAGTTTAGTTGATTTGGCATCATCAGCATAGTACCAAAAACGATGGTAGAAATGGCGATGGCTATTTCTGTGCCTGGTAAATTTAGCTGAAATATATGAATTACAATGCCTAAAACTGTTGCCAAGACAAAACATCCAGCGATCGCAGCGCCACGAACAAACACAGATGAGAGTAAGCCAATTGCAACAATACCAACTAAACAATTTAAACTAATTACTGGATCTGCCAATCCCCAGACAAAGGCTTCCCAGCCGTTAGAGATGTTATGGTCAAATGGTGTTCCACTCAATGAACTCAGTAAGCTAATTAAAATTAAAGCTGCGATCGCCCCAACATGGCGATCCATGAACTTTGAGGTCTTAAGTTCCCCCCAAGTATGGGATTCTGATAATTTAGTCTTGAACATCGCTATATACCAAATTAGTTTTTAGGTAATTTATACTACCCACCTACCCCAAAAAACTAACGTGGTAATTACCCTAGATCGTACTAGCTTCAAAAAGTGATGTAAACCCGCAGTGGTAGAAAAAGTTCTTTCATAAGCAAGTAGGATCGGGCTATTGATATTGAGATTCAAGATGCGATCGCTAATCAATCATCATTCCAACGACTGTTGACAATACAACTCAACTATATAAACGAATCTAAACTAAGGTCAATTCCATATATTGGAGCGAGAACTAGAAAGGGTTTCACCAAATATTTTATATATTCCTTAATAAGTAAAAGCACTGAATACAGCAATTCGAGCGATCGCTTAGGCAAGTAGAAAAAAACTTTGCACTAATTACAACCTGCGTAGATACAGTGGGTTTTTTTACGTGGATCATAACTACTTTTTTATACTAAACTTTGGTAATTGTTGTATAGTGTAATTGCATAAGTTGTTAGTATAATATCATGCAATGAAAATTTTATTAAGCATCGCCACAATATTTACTTTTGCTTTGGGATTTTACACCACACAGACTATTGCTGCTCCTCTGGAAAATCCCAAAAGCTTTACAGATTGGTGTCAGCAGAAATCAACTTTACCTCCACAGACAAAACATACTGTTGAGGTATTGTTAAAAATCGCCCAGACTCAAAATTGCAAGCAGGCTAACCAAAAGCTGACTAATTTAACTTTTCTTGACCTTAACTCAAATCAAATCAGCGATATCAAGCCTTTGTCCGCTCTGACTAATTTGACTTCTCTTTCGCTGAGATCAAATCAAATCAGTGATATCAAAGCTTTGTCTACTCTGACTAATTTGACTGATCTTTTGCTCCACTCAAATCAAATCAGCAATATCAAGCCTTTGTCTACTCTTACTAATTTAATTGTTCTCGACCTCGGCTCAAATAACATCAGTGAGATCCAGCTTTTGTCCAATCTGACTAATTTGACTATTCTCTCCCTGAATCTGAATCAAATTAGTGATATCAAGTCCTTGTCCACTCTGACTAATTTGACTTTTCTCGACCTCGGCTCAAATAAAATCAGTGAGATCAAGCCTTTATACAATCTGAATAATTTGACTATTCTCTCTCTGAATTTGAATCAAATTAGTGATATCAAGTCCTTGTCCACTCTGACTAATTTAACTTTTCTCGACCTCGGCTCAAATAAAATTAGTGAGATCAAGCCTTTATACACTCTGAAAAAGTTAAAGATTTTTAAAGCTATAAATAACCCGATCGCCAGCAAAATATGTCCTGTAAAACCAGAATCTATTTGTAACTTTTGATGATTATCAGTAATTATTAATTGGATATCTTATTTCTTATAAATTTGTGAATGAAGCATACCCAAAAGGTTATTTTTATATTTATTTGACGATGCTATCAACAAAATTTTGAATCATTTCGGCATTTGTTTCACTTAAACTTTCTAACTCAATTCTGTTGTTTTCTTGTGGCGTACTAGCATTAGTACTATACATACGACGACTCAAGCCTACAGGACTATTATCATAAAATGTTGTATAGAATACACACGCTGCTACATACGATCCAATCGGACTAGGGTGGCTTTTATCGGAATTGTAAAGGTTTAATTTCAGATTCGCTTCCTGAATTTTTTGCCAAGCTATTCCCACAGGTGCAACTTTAGCTTTCAGTTCTTGAGCAATGCTCATATAAGCATCAGTCAATATCTGTTGCGTTTCTGGTTGATTTTGCTTTGCCCAAGTTAAGTAAAACACTGTTTGGGAATTCACTCGCTTAATCTCGGCATCAAACAGACTAGCGTACTTGTACATTTCCTTGGGATTAGTAATTGGTAAAGTACTTTGCTCTTGCAGTACTACGTAATCCCAGCGTTTTGCTTTCAAAAGCCTGAGTGCTTCACCACGTTTCCAGTGGTTTTGAAGTGTAGCTCCACCAACCACAACCATTTCAGTTTCCAGCGTTTTAGGTTCTTTCGCTGAAGCAGCCAACTGTTGTGTCAACCAAGGAAGATCGTTGAAATATGTATAACTATTGCCAATAAATAAAACTCTGATTGCCTGCTGTTCAGTTACTGGTAAATAATTTGCCTGAGTCTGCCTTCTTAGCATTTGAAACAAGGCAATCATCATCAAGAGGAATAAACATACATATACAATGTTGGCTTTGCTCATCATCCCTGAAATTTTTGCATTATAACTTATTCTTGGACAATATTTTTTTGGCAATAGTTCTGATTATTGATGAGTGGATGAAATTTTTTCCCAAGAGATTGCAAATTTTACCCAACCTAAAACTTCTCTTAACTGAATTGTATTAAGAAGATGCTATAGTATCAAGCCGACAGGAAAACCAGGATACAAAGTTTCTTGCATCACTTCTCTGATGCAATTCCCGCAATTAACACTACATCAAATACAAGAGTGAAGATGGTTAAAGGCTCCCACTTTCACTACTTTTCAATATATTGGCGCAACAATAGACAAGATGAGTTCACCTACAGATGAGCAAATAGCACTGATTCGGCTAACGCTCGAAGATAGGAAAATGAATTACGCCGATAGATTTAAACAGGAAAAGCTGTTGAATTTGCACAAAGCTAAGATGCTTGTTGAGCAAGCTTTTACAATGTTGAGCCAGTAAACAGCCCCGATCGCAATTTTTAGGTAATTAAACCATAGTACCCGGTAGCACAGATGTGCTGCCCTACGGGGGATTGAAACAAAATCCCTCAATACTTTAGAGTTAATAATAAACTCAACTGCAAAGCGCGATCGCAATGACTGATAAAGAACTCAAACATCTAATTGAGAGTAATGCTAAAACAGTCCAAGCTATGTTAGATGAAATGGCGGAAGCACGTCAAGAACGCCAAGAACTCCGAGAAGGAATGCTCCAAATTCAGAATGCAGTCGCACAATTAACGAATATACAAGAGAGAATAACCAATTTACTAATTTCTATTGATGGCGATCGCCCTACAATTCTTAAAAAACTCTCAGCACTGGAAACTAAGCTTGACCAGTTATTGCAGCAAAACCCAACGGATGAGTTAGGGTAAATACTCATAATAATGCCTAGACGTGTTGAAACAACATTTATTTTCCTTAAACAGTCGATAATGTAAATAAATGTAAAAAATTCTCAGGCAGGATAAAAACATCTATGCGTGTAATTTTAATGACTGGTAAAGGCGGCGTGGGCAAAACTTCCGTTGCTGCTGCAACTGGACTCCGTTGCGCAGAACTAGGCTATCAGACGTTGGTTTTAAGTACAGATCCCGCCCACTCCCTCGCAGACAGTTTTGACATGGAACTGGGACACGCACCCCAAAAAATTCGCCCAAATCTCTGGGGTGCTGAACTGGATGCACTGCAAGAACTGGAGGGAAACTGGGGTGCTGTGAAACGTTATATTACCCAAGTTTTACAGGCAAGGGGTTTAGATGGCGTACAGGCGGAGGAATTGGCAATTTTACCAGGGATGGATGAGATTTTTGGCTTGGTAAGGATGAAACGCCATTACGATGAAGGTGAGTTTGATGTCTTAATTATCGACTCAGCCCCCACCGGCACAGCACTGCGGTTGCTGAGTTTACCTGAAGTCGGTGGCTGGTATATGCGCCGTTTTTACAAACCATTTCAAAACATCTCGGTAGCACTTCGACCCCTAGTTGAACCTTTGTTTAGACCAATTGCCGGTTTTTCGCTACCTGATAAAGAAGTAATGGATGCACCTTTTGAGTTTTATGAACAAATTGAAGCTCTGGAAAAAGTATTAACAGATAATACTCAAACCTCAGTTCGTCTTGTCACTAATCCCGAAAAAATGGTGATTAAAGAGTCTCTCCGTGCCCATGCTTATCTGAGTTTATATAACGTTGCAACAGATTTAGTCGTGGCTAATCGGATTATTCCCAGTGAAGTCCAAGATCCATTTTTTCAACGTTGGAAGGAAAGTCAGGAGCAATATCGCCGAGAAATTCATGATGATTTTCACCCTCTACCTGTGAAAGAAGTTCCCCTATTTTCTGAGGAAATGTGTGGATTGGCTTCATTAGAACGCCTGAAAGAAACTCTTTATAAAGATGAAGATCCAACTCAGGTTTATTACAAAGAAACAACTCTTAGAGTAGTGCAAGAAGAAAACCAATACAGCTTAGAACTTTACTTACCTGGTATTCCTAAAGACCAAGTTCAACTAAGTAAAACTGGAGATGAATTAAACATTACTATTGGCAACCATCGTCGTAACTTAGTTTTGCCACAAGCCTTAGCAGCACTACAACCAGGCGGAGCAAAGATGGAAAATGACTATCTAAAAATCCGCTTTACTGACAACACAAGAGTTTAATTTTGTTGGACTTTACTCTGTCAACAAAAAGTTAAAAGTAAAAAGCAAGAATTTTCTCTTGTAACTAGTACAGACGCCATCTTTTTAGCGTCTGTTTTTATGATTTTTTGGTAAATTTTAATAAAAGCCAAAAAAATATTTTTATTAATGATTTGACCGTAGTTTTACTGAAGACAAAATGATCGAATAAATTTCAAAATGTCTTTAGATTTAATTATGCCAGTTTTCAAATTATTAATTTATTTTTCTATAAGCAATGACTTCCAATCCCCAACAAGATTTACCCTTATGTCGCGATGAAGAAAGTTTACTACGCCGCATTACAAATCGTATCCGACGCAGCTTAGAGTTAGAAGAAATTATCACAGTGACAACAACAGAAGTGCGATCGCTATTAAAAACCGATCGAGTGATGATTTACAAATTTCATCCTGATGGTAGTGGTCAAGTGATTGCTGAATCAATTAATAAAAATTGTTTGCCGTCGCTACTGGGGTTAAATTTTCCTTACGATGACATTCCATCCTATGCCCGCGAACTATTTATCAAATCACGCGTGCGTTCTGTTGTGAATGTTGAGACTAAAGAGATTGGTCAAATTCACCTGCGTGACTTGGATAATGGAGATATTTCAGAGGAGATCCGTTACCGCCCTGTAGACCCCTGCCATATTGAATATTTGACGGCAATGGGGGTAAAATCCTCTGTAGTAGCGCCTATTCTTTATCAAGATCGACTTTGGGGACTGCTGGTGTCTCATAATTCCCAAGCGCGTTTGATTTCAGAATATGAGCTAGAAGCCATACAAGTGGTAGTCGAGCAGCTGTCAATGGCGATCGCTCAAAGTACCCTTCACACTCAAGTTCGCAAAACAGCCGAGCGAGAAGCGATCGTTAACCGCATTGCTACCTTATTACATTCACTGCCGACGATTGTCTTACAGCCAGCCCTAGAAGCGGCTGTTGCTGCCTTTAATGGTATTGGTGGCAGGCTTTGTATTAGAAATGAAGCTCTTGATTTCCATAATGGCAACGTCACCAGCTTAACAGAATGCTTAATACCAGGAAATACTTGTATCAAGCTTTATATCTGTGGAGAGCAACCTGTAATGCCAGAACAAACTATATATCCACTGATCGAACAGTATAGTATCTGGCAGGAACACTACAAGTCTACTAACTACGATGTTTGGGCAATTTCAGATATATATAACACTCCCGGCTTGCGAAGTTTGCAAGTTGCTTTTCAACCAACTAAAATTCGCAGCATATTAATGATTCCACTCCAGTATCGTCAGCAGTTGCTCGGCTACCTAAGTATTTTCCGCAATGAAGTAGATACAGAAACTTTATGGGCGGGACAGCATGAGGGCGATCAAAGGCAACAGTATCCCCGGCGATCCTTTGAGGTTTGGCGCGAATCTAAAACAGCACAAGCTCAAAAATGGACAATTGAAGAGATTGAACTGGCTAGAAACCTCAGTAAACACTTCGCTTCCGCAGTTCAGCAGTATGAACTACACCAACAAGTCCAAGTCTTCAATGAAAATTTAGAAAAACAAGTTAGAAGGCGCACCGCTGAGTTACAAAGGACAGCTGAACAAGAACAGGCTGTGTTTAAAGTTATTGCCGAGATTCGAGAATCTTTGGACACAAATACGATTTTTCAGACCACAACTAAAGAAGTTTGTCAATTAATCAAAGCCGATCGCGTTTCTGTTTATCGTTTTGATGCTAATTGGGGTGGTGAATTTGTCGGAGATTTTGAGGCTGCGAGTCCATACTGGTCGAATGAGTCCGAACTAGGTATTAACACAATTTGGAATGACACCTACTTACAAGATACAGAAGGAGGACGCTACCGCAATAATGAAACATTTGCAGTCGATGACATCTACAAAATGGGGTTTACTCAGTGTCATATCGACAATCTAGAGCAGTTTCAAATTTACGCTTTTGTGCTTGCGCCGATTTTTGTTGGTCAAAAACTTTGGGGTTTGCTGGCAACTTATCAACACACTGGCCCTCGGCAATGGAAAACTTCTGAAGTTAACTTCCTCAGTCAGATTGCCGCCCAAATGGGCGTAGCACTCCAGCAAGCTGATTTACTCTCTCAGACACAACAACAGACATTAGATTTGCAACAAGCAGCAGAACAACAACGGGTATTGTTTGAAGTTGTGGCAAAAGTTAGAGAATCTCTCGATCTAGATGCGATTTTTCAGGCAACTACCCAAGAAATTTGTAAATCACTACAAGCGGATCGAGTTGCAGTCTACCGCTTCCAGGCTGATTGGAGTGGTGAATATATTGCCGAGTTTGTGGGCGATAACTGGTTAAAGTTAGTAAATTCTGATAGCAATACAGTTTGGCAAGATAGCTATTTACAAGAAACCCAAGGTGGGCGATATCGTCACAATGAAACTTTTGCAGTTGATGATATCTATGAAGTTGGCCACTCTCAATGCCACGTTGCAGTTCTAGAGCAAATTCAAGCAAGAGCTTATGCGATCGCACCTATATTTATCGGGCAACAGTTATGGGGCTTATTAGCAGCTTACCAAAATTCTGCACCCCGCCATTGGGAAGCTTCAGAAATTAAATTTATTACTCAAATTGCTAATCAGCTTGGGGTTGCACTCCAACAAGCCCAATTGCATAATCAAACCAAAGAGCAGACGCAAAAGCTAGCTCAAGCTTTGCATGATTTACAGCAAACTCAAACCCAACTGATCCAAACTGAAAAAATGTCTTCACTAGGTCAATTGGTAGCTGGTGTGGCTCACGAAATTAATAACCCCGTGAACTTCATTTATGGCAACATTAATCATGTCAACGATTACACCCAAGATTTACTCAGTATCCTAGACCTTTATTTGCAAAATACTCCCAACCCTAGTCCTGAAATTCGCGATCGCGCCTTTGAGATCGACTTAGAATTTATCATAGAAGATTTGCCCAAAACTCTATCTTCGATGAAAATTGGGGTCGATCGCATCCGGCAGATTGTCTTGGGTTTACGGAATTTCTCTCGCCTTGACGAAGCAGAAAAAAAACCAGTTGATATTCATGAGGGCATTGATAGCACCTTGCTAATTTTGCAACATCGCTTGAAAGCAAAACCAGAAAGTCCGGCGATTAAATTAGTCAAAGAATACAGCAACCTTCCTTTAGTAGAGTGCTATGCCGGGCCGCTAAATCAAGTATTCATGAATGTTTTAAGCAATGCGATCGATGCTTTAGAAGATTACACAGAATCTCAATCAAAACCTCATAGCAGCCAAATTACTATCCGTACTGCTTTTGGAGAACTTGAAGGCAATATCAAGAGTGTAGTAGTTCGGATTGCAGACAATGGGCCAGGAATACCCGAAGCTCTCAGAGCAAGAATCTGCGATCCCTTTTTCACAACTAAGCCAGTGGGAAAAGGCACTGGTTTGGGATTATCAATTAGTTATCAGATTGTTGTAGATAAACACGGTGGTGTTTTTAAATGTGATTCTCAACCGGGGTTAGGTACAGAATTTTGGATTGAAATTCCAATTAAACAAATCAATTAATCATAGAAACAAAAAATCAACTTGCATAGTGCAGATTATTCCTGGTTTGGAAATAGAAGAATGCAAAGTTATGTAATAATTTTGATTTTCTGCAAAAAATTTGAGTTTTGGGGTGAAAGCATAGTAGCTTGATTGACAAGTGATAGATAGCTAGTATCCCTCTTCTGTCACTTTCCGACATAAGCAAGTAGTAAATAACTGAAATTAT
>NZ_JAVRCD010000111.1:0-14320 GCF_034530895.1 Nostoc sp. DedQUE08 | reverse complement strand
ATTCAATAAACGACTGCCCGAATTCAATCAACGACTGCCCGAATTCAATAAACGATCGCCCGAATTCAATAAACGACTGTTTGAATTTAATATAACGTGAGTTCGACAGACCTTTCCCGGACAGCCTCCCTTTCCTAAAAGGCGAACGCGTAGCGTCTGGGTAAGGAGAGCGAGGAGAACGAGAAAAGAAAAGTTTTTGCTCCCCTCTCCTGGTAGGAGAGGGGCTGGGGGAGAGGTCAAAATAGCACTCGTCGAACTCACGTTAAAGAAAGGCTTGTCGCTTCACAAGGGGAGAGGTGATTCAAGGATTTTTGCAAGAGGTCTACTTATTTCCTATTTAGAACTTACGCAAAACTGCACATTATAAGAGCAATTCATGAATTGCCCCTACCTGAAAATAAGGGTTTCGGTTATTGTTTGCGTAAGTCCTCCGATTAATAGGGCCACTTCCAATCGCGAATTTCCGGCATATCGTCGCCGTACTTATCAATATATTGCTTGTGTTCGATCAATTTGTCTTGCAAATGTTGCTTGACATAAGCTGCCCTATATCCCAATTTTGGTACGCGCTCAATTACGTCCATCACTAAATGGAAGCGATCGAGTTCGTTAAGAACAACCATATCAAAGGGGGTGGTGGTAGTTCCCTCTTCCTTGTAGCCGCGCACATGCATCTGCTCGTGGTTAGTATGACGATAGGTTAAGCGATGAATCAACCAGGGATAGCCATGAAAGGCAAAGATAATGTGTTTATCTGTGGTGAAAATCGTGTCAAAGTCTTTTGCGCTCAAACCGTGGGGATGTTCGCTTTTTGGCTGTAGTGTCATTAAATCGACTACGTTCACCACCCGCACTTTTAAATCTGGGAAGTGCTGGCGCAGAATATCCACAGCCGCCAAGGTTTCTAAGGTGGGAATATCCCCAGCACAAGCCATTACTACATCTGGATTGCCGTCTTGGTCGTTGCTTGCCCATTCCCAAATACCGATGCCTTTGGTGCAGTGCTTGATGGCAGCATCCATATTTAGGTATTGCAATGCTGGTTGCTTTCCAGCAACGATAACGTTGACATAGTTACGGCTTCTCAGGCAGTGATCGGTTACTGATAGCAAAGTGTTGGCATCGGGCGGCAAATACACCCGAACGATCTCTGCTTTTTTGTTGATTACATGGTCAATAAAACCGGGGTCTTGGTGGGAGAAACCGTTATGGTCTTGTCGCCAAACGTGAGAGGTGAGTAGGTAATTGAGGGAAGCAATCGGTCTACGCCAGGGAATATGTCTAGTCGTTTTCAACCATTTGGCGTGCTGATTGAACATCGAGTCAATGATGTGGATAAATGCCTCGTAGCAAGAGAAAAACCCGTGGCGTCCTGTGAGGAGGTAGCCTTCTAACCATCCTTGACAATTAGTTTCGCTGAGAATTTCCATCACCCGACCATCGGGGGAAAGGTGGTCATCTTCGGGGAGGATCTGGGCTGCCCAATCCCGGTCTGTAACTTCTAGCACAGCGCCTAAACGATTCGATACCGTTTCATCGGGGCCGACGATGCGGAAGTTGCGGCTTTCTTGGTTAAGTTGCATGATATCCCGGAGAAATTTTCCGGCAACTTGGGTAGCTTCAGCGATCGCTTGCCCTGGTTTGAGAACATCTACGGCATAGTCTCGAAAGTCGGGCATTTTCAAGTCACACAGCAAAAGACCGCCGTTAGCGTGGGGATTGTCACCCATGCGTCGATGCCCCTTGGGAGCCAGTTCTGCTAGTTCGGGAATTAGTGTGCCGTTAGCGTCGAAGAGTTCTTCTGGTTTGTAACTCTTCATCCAATCTTCTAAGAGTTTCAGATGTTCTGGCTGTTTGGCGATGTTGCCAAAGGGGACTTGGTGCGATCGCCAAGAACCTTCTGTTTTTTTACCATCTACTTCCTTTGGCCCTGTCCAACCTTTGGGGGTTTTCAAGACAATCATCGGCCACTGAGGACGTTCAGTGTAACCATGTACGCGGGCTTCTCTTTGAATGCTTTGAATTTCGGCGATCGCTATATCTAGAGTCACCGCCATTTGCTGGTGGACATCTGCGGGATCGTCACCTTCGACAAAGTAGGGCTTGTAACCGTAGCCGACAAACAAGCTTTCTAATTCCTCACGGCTAATCCGTGCCAGTACTGTTGGGTTAGCAATTTTATATCCATTCAAGTGCAGGATCGGCAGTACAGCCCCATCATGCACGGGGTTGAGAAACTTGTTGGAATGCCAGCTAGTTGCTAAAGCACCTGTTTCGGCTTCGCCATCACCGACAACAGCAGCAACAATTAAATCAGGGTTATCAAAGGCAGCACCATAAGCGTGGACGAGGGCATAACCTAATTCCCCGCCTTCGTGGATCGAACCAGGAGTTTCCGGTGCAACGTGGCTGGGAATACCACCAGGGAAAGAGAATTGTTTGAAGAGTTTCTGGATTCCTTCAGCATCCTGGGAGATGTTGTGATAATACTTGGTGTAAGTGCCTTCTAGGTAGGTGTTGGCTACTAGTCCAGGCCCTCCATGACCGGGGCCAGCAATATATATTGTGTTGAGGTCATATTTTTTGATGACCCGATTCAGGTGAGCATAGATAAAGTTCAACCCTGGCGTTGTTCCCCAGTGACCCAAGAGCCTGGGTTTAACGTGTTCCAGCTTTAAAGGTTCTCTCAGTAGCGGATTGTCCAGTAGATATATTTGCCCAACCGAAAGATAGTTCGCTGCACGCCAGTAGGCGTTTATCTTATGTAATTCTTCATCTGTTAAAGGCTTTGTTTGTGGAGGACTGGCTAATGTCATTTCGACACTCCATTACAAAAGGATTTTGACGGATTCACCAGTATGTAATCTTACTTATTTTCAAGATGATGGCCATCTAACCGATGATGAATTTTTTCAGCCTTTATGACTATCCAGTACAGCATAATTAGCTAGAGATAGATCGAGGAATAACCTAATTATTAACTTCCAATAACCCAGGCGGTGGCGTAATTTCAATACGACCAGATGGCAAGTCTACCACTGGTGCGATCGCTTCTACAAATGGAATCAAAACAGTCTTTTGTCCTTTGTCATTTGTCATTTGTCCTTTGTCAGTGGTAAAAGATGGGTGTAATTTTACTTCTAGCAAATCATTGCCGGCAGGGATAATGTCTACCACCGTACCTACGAGTTCGCCAGATGCTTGCATAAAGACTTCTAAGCCAATCAAATCGAGGACATGATATTCATCTTCGCCTAATTGGGGGCGATCGCTTGCTGGCACCATTAACTTACAACCGCGCAAAGCCTCTGCGCGATCGCAATTTTCCACGCCAGCTAATTTGACCACATACAAGTTTTTGTTACTGATGTAACGTCCTGTCAATAATTCGATTGGCTGCGGTTCTGTGTCATCTGAACACAACAACCAACGTTTTCCCGGTACTTCAAATCTTTCGGGAAAGTCTGATACAGGATAAACCCGTAATTCTCCAGACAATCCTTGAGGGGCAACAATCTTACCAATTTCTAACCAATTATCTAATTTGTCATTTGTCATTTGTCATTGGGCATTGGAGAAAAGATTCTTATAACTCCTAACTCCTAACTCTTAACTCCTAACTCCTAACTTTCTCTAATCAGGCAGTCACAGCCGCACGCTGATAAGCTTCTTCGGCCACTTTTGCTAAACGTTGCATAGCAGTGGCTATCTCTTCATCTGTACCTGTAAGGCTGATGCGGAAACATTGGTGCTTGTGCGCCCACTCTTGGTCTAAACCGGGGAAGAAGGTACTTCCAGGGACAATAATCACACCTACTTGCTTAACTAGCTGGTAAAATTCCCAATCACTCATGGGTAAATCCTGTAACCACAACCAAGCAAAAATTGCTCCTTCACCGCGATGGAGATACCAAGGTAAATCCTTGGGCATGGCTTGTTCTAAGCTGGTTTCTAAAACGGTAAATTTATTTTGGTAAAAGGGACGAATGACAGTGTGAGAAATTTCCACTAGAGCACCAGAATTGATTGCATAAGCTGCGATCGCTTGGCCGTAACGTGAAGAATGGAGACTCATATTTGCTTGGAAACACTCCAACACTTCAATCCACTTTTCATCCCCAATAGCTATACCAATTCTTTCTCCTGGTAATCCGGCTTTCGATAAACTCATGCAGTGGAGGATGTTATCACCGAACACTGGTGTCATGTCGGTAAAGTTTAATGCCGGGAAGGGAGGCGCATAAGCCGAGTCAATTAACACGGGTAGATTGTAAGGCGCAGCTAGGGCGGCAATCTTTTTCACCTCATCATCCGTGAGGACGTTACCAGTGGGATTACAGGGGCGAGAGAAGAGAACACAACCCGTATTTTCTGTAATCGTAAGTTGGCTGAAGTCGGGGCGATATTTAAATCGGTGAGCAGCCGCATCAATATCGAGAGTTGGTTTGTAGGCAGTTAAGGCTTTTGGAACTAAGCAGATACCGCCGTAACCTGTGTAATCAGGGCTGAGGGGTAAAACGATTTGTTTTAACTCGCCGCTAGGGGTATAGCCACCGAAGGTATTGGCAGCGTAGAAGTAGAGGGTTTGACTACCGGGGGTGATGAGGATATTGCGATCGGTTAATTTTAACCCGTAGCGTTTGTTAAAATCGTTGGCGATCGCTTCAACGAATGGTGCATAGCCCTGACTTGAACCGTAGCGGCAAACTACCTCACCATATTCTGGACTAGCCAAAAGCTGTGCAGTGCAATCCCGCCATAATTGCTCTACCTCTGGCAAAATCAACGGATTACCAGCACTCAAATTAATAAACTGCTGCCCTGCACCCGCTCGTAATGTTTCGATAATATCCTTCATGATTGCTCTGACGCCAGTCAGGTTGGACATTTGAGCGCCAATTTGAGTTAGGGCAGGGTTCATAAGCTGTGACAAAATGTATTAATTGAGGGGTGGACAAATTATTTGGGGTTTGCTGCTGACATCCAGTTTACATCGTTGCCAAAACAGCTGTTGCCGCCTTTAACCAATCTAGCGAGAGAATGACATTTTAACAAAGGTAATAATATTTATCGTTATAGCCGCGATCGTGCTTAGTAGATACTGATGAAGTAATACAAAAGTCTATCATGCGTTCAATGCCTGTGAGGAAACTGGGGAGTAAAGAAGAGAATAGAGTACAGGTTACAGGGTACAGGTTACAGGGTACAGGGGGAGCAGGGGAGGCAGGGGAAGCAGGGGAAGAAGACCAATGACAAATGACAAATGACAAATGACAAATGACAAAACTATACAGGAGCGCTGACATTGGAAGTTAAAGCAGCAGTAGCTTACAGTGCAGGTAAGCCGTTGACGATTGAAACCGTTCAACTATCAGGGCCACAAGCCGGTGAAGCGTTAATTGAAGTAAAAGCAAGTGGGGTTTGCCACACCGACGCTTTTACCTTATCTGGTGACGATCCCGAAGGTTTGTTTCCGGCTATTTTGGGACATGAAGGTGCTGGTGTGGTAGTGGAAGTAGGCGCTGGTGTCACCAGTCTCAAACCAGGCGATCGCGTGATTCCCCTCTACACTCCCGAATGTCGCCAATGCGAATATTGTCTGAGTTTCAAAACTAATCTCTGTCAAGCCATTCGCCTAACTCAAGGACGCGGTGTGATGCCCGATGGCACCAGTCGCTTTAGTATTGATGGGCAGATGATTCATCATTATATGGGTACATCCACTTTTGCTAACTATACGGTGCTGCCAGAAATCGCCTTAGCAAAAATTCGGGAAGATGCTCCCTTTGATAAGGTTTGTTACATTGGCTGCGGTGTGACTACTGGTATTGGTGCAGTCATCAATACTGCCAAGGTGGAACCTGGAGCAAATGTTGTGGTTTTTGGTTTGGGTGGTATTGGCTTAAATGTCATCCAAGGGGCGCGGATGGTAGGGGCAAATATGATTGTCGGGGTAGATATTAATCCCAACAAACGTGCCTTAGCGGAAAAATTTGGTATGACGCACTTTGTTAATCCCCAAGAAGTAGAGGGTGATTTAGTTCCCTATCTGGTTGATTTAACAAAAGGCGGTGCTGATTACAGTTTTGAATGTATCGGTAATGTCAAAATTATGCGTCAAGCATTAGAATGCTGCCATAAAGGTTGGGGCGTCAGCGTGATTATTGGTGTTGCTGGTGCTGGACAGGAAATCAGTACTCGTCCTTTTCAATTAGTAACTGGGCGCGTTTGGAAAGGTTCAGCATTTGGTGGCGCTAGAGGACGTACAGATGTGCCAAAAATTGTTGATTGGTATATGGAAGGTAAGATAAATATTGATGATTTAATTACCCATGTGATGCCCATTGAGCAAATTAATGATGCTTTTGAATTGATGCACAAAGGTGAATCAATTCGTAGTGTGGTGACTTTTTAGCTGTTAGAGGATGTTTTAAAAGGGTATTTTGCTCTCATAGCTAGCACATTAAAGTATCTCAGTACATAGCTAAACCTTAAATTGGCGTTGCACTTAACCCAATACAGAGGGTTAGGTTTATGACTCAACTTAGAAGCGTAGAGTAAATAGTCCTGACAATTGGGCTGAACCAAAAAATGTAACTGTATTGTAACGGTAGCTTTAGCTACCGTTTTTTATTGACGTTGCAAAAGTTTACATTTAGAATGGAATCGTCAAAACCCGATAAGTATTTATTCTTATTTTTCCTGAAAATTTGACATTCAATGAGTATATGTTCTTATCTTTGTCAAAAATTTCATCTTATAGAGTTAAAGAATGTTTACAAAAGTATTGATTACTTAATATAATTAAATCAAAAGTGATAAGGCAAATTGATTGTCAGAAGTAATGAATGCTATTGAATTTCCCTGGCTAACAGCCATAATCCTCTTACCCTTGGTGGCTACCTTAGCCATCCCCCTAATCCCAGACAAGGAAGGTAGAACTGTGCGGTGGTATGGTCTGGGAGTTGCGATCGCCGACTTTGCACTGATGATTTATGCCTTTTGGTATGAGTACGACTTCCAGAGTTCAAGACTCCAACTTATAGAAAACTATCCTTGGATACCACAGTTAGGTTTGCATTGGGCTGTGGGGGTTGATGGTTTATCGATGCCCTTACTGCTTCTGACAGGCTTAATCAATACCCTCGCAATATTCGCGGCTTGGAAAGTTAACACCAAGCCGCGATTATTTTATGGTTTGATGTTAGCGATGTACAGCGCCCAGCTTGGCGTATTTGTTGCCCAAGATTTGCTGTTGTTCTTCCTGATGTGGGAAATCGAGTTAGTGCCGGTTTACCTGCTGATTTCCATTTGGGGAGGACAAAACCGCCGTTATGCCGCTACCAAATTTATTCTTTACACCGCTGCTGCATCAATATTTATCTTGATTGCAGGTTTTGCAATAGCATTCTCTGGAGATACCGTCACTTTCGATATGGCGACTCTAGGAATGAAAGAATACCCCAAAACCTTGGAATTGTTGGTTTATGCAGGTTTCTTAATTGCCTTCGGTGTGAAAATGCCGATTTTCCCTTTACACACTTGGCTACCTGATGCCCACGGTGAAGCATCAGCACCCGGTTCAATGATTTTGGCTGGTGTGTTGTTAAAAATGGGTGGTTATGCTCTCATCCGCTTCAATGTGGAGATGTTGCCCAATGCCCATGTGACTTTTGCCCCAGTGTTAGCAGTTTTGGGTGTGGTTAACATTGTCTACGGTGCTTGCTGTGCCTTTGCTCAAACCAATCTCAAACGCCGCTTGGCTTACTCTTCAATTGCCCATATGGGGTTTGTGCTGATTGGGATTGCCTCTTACACAGAACTTGGTATCAGCGGTGCTGTATTACAGATGGTTTCCCACGGCTTGATTGCTGCTAGCTTGTTCTTCCTGTCTGGCGTGACTTACGATCGCACCCACACCTTGATGATGGATAAAATGGGCGGTATGGCTAAAGTAATGCCCAAAACCTTTGCTCTCTTTACCATTGGTTCAATGGCTTCTTTGGCTTTACCCGGAATGAGTGGTTTTGTGGGTGAGTTGATGGTGTTTCTGGGTATCGCCAGCAGTGATGTTTACAGTTCCAGTTTCAAAGTTGTAGTCGTGCTGCTGTCAGCAGTTGGCGTGATTTTGACACCGATTTATTTACTGTCAATGCTGCGTCAAGTGTTCTACGGAGAGCAAAATAAAGAGTTGCACTTGGATGCTGTAATCTCTGATGTCAAACCCCGCGAAATATTTATTACCGCTTGTTTGCTACTGCCAATCATCGGAATCGGGTTTTATCCCAAATTAGCAACGCAGACTTATGATGTGAAAGCAGTAGAATTAGTCGCCCATGCTCGTCAAGTTCTACCAGTTGTTGCTCATCAACAACCATCAAGTCTGTACTCACGTATTTTCTCTGCACCAACATTGGCTACTTCTCAAGTTGAAAGTTCAATTAATATTTCTGAGTAAATTAATTTCCCATTAAGGGGTCTGCAAGTAAATTCTAAATTTGAAGGGGTGGTTTTGTAACCACCCCTAAAATTTTGCCAAGATATATCCTAAATACAGGTGAAGCCCCAAAATATTAATTATGACCATTAACTTACCTATAGCCATAGAAATTATACCAATGGTCTTGCAATTGCAACCTGCGATCGCACTAACTGACGACCAGTTTTATGAATTTTGTCAGCTAAACCGCGACTTTCGCATTGAACGTAATGCTGCTGGAGAATTAGTCATTATGCCCCCAACTGGTTCGGAAACTGATGAACGCAATTTTAACTTAGTTGGGCAGTTGTGGGTATGGACAAAGCAAGATGCTACAGGTGTAGGCTTTGGTTCCAGTGGTGGGTTTACTTTGCCTAATGGTGCAGTGCGCTCGCCCGATGCAGCGTGGATAAAACGCGATCGCTGGGAAGCGATACCACCAGAACTGCGAAAAAAATTTGCACCGATTTGTCCTGAGTTTGTAATTGAATTGCGTTCTGAAACTGATAATTTGCGAATTTTGCAAGACAAGATGCAAGAGTATATTGATAATGGCACTCAACTTGGTTGGTTAATTGATAGAAAACAACGCCGAGTTTTTATTTATCGTCCTAATATTGCGGTTGAACAATTAGATAATCCAAAAACGCTTAATGGTGAACCTTTGCTAGCTGGGTTTGTTTTGGATTTAAGTCAGATTTGGTAAGGAATAAATACAAATGTTAGGAATCTATGGCAGCGAAAGACATATTCCATGATGCAGTAAGACGCGCTTTGGAGAAAGAGGGTTGGCTCATCACTAATGACCCGCTTTTCCTCCGTTTTGGTGGTTTGGATATGTACATCGACCTTGGTGCAGAGAAAGTTTTAGCAGCTGAACGAAATCAAGAAAAAATTGCGGTTGAAGTTAAAAGCTTTGTTGCTCCATCTACTACAACTGAATTTAGTACTGCTTTAGGACAGTATCTCAAATATCAATTAGCACTTGAAGAAGAACAACTTGAGAGACTTTTATATTTAGCAGTTCCTTTAGACACCTATCGTTCTTTTTTTACCTTAGAACTGCCACGCTTATTAATCCAACGTTACCAAGTTCGGCTGATTGTTTTCGATCCAGAAGAGGAGGCGATCGTGAAATGGCAAAAGTAGAAGAGTACCGTCAACTTATTCAAGAACTGTTGCTAGCTTACAGTGAAATCAAAGCCAGCAACGAAGAAGTCGAAGCAGAAGTTATTTTTGATAGAGAACGCGATCGATATCAACTTGTTCATGCGGGGTGGTCAAATAAGCGCCGTGTATATGGCTGTGTTTTGCATCTAGATATTAAAAACGAAAAAATTTGGATTCAACACGATGGTACTGAAGGAGGTATCGCCAATGAACTTATTAGTCGAGGTATACCTAAAAAAGACATAGTTTTGGCTTTTCATTCCCCCTTTAAACGACAATTTACCGAGTTTGCTGTTGGTTAATAATTCCAATCTTCATGAGTTAACCCTCATTTCACCGTAGATTGTGAAAAGATTATAGTTAAAGCAGGTGAAGTAGCCACAAAGCCATTATGACCACCAACTTACCTGTAGTCACAGAAATTATACCAATGGTTTTGCAATTGCAACCTGCGATCGCCATGACCGACGATCAATTTTACGAGTTTTGTCAGTATTTCCTCACAAGTTCCTCACATTCTCTTTCATCAGATATCTAATATAAGGAGAAACGACATATACATCTTTGTAGTTTTAATATTATTTTTATTGATATTCCAGTAAATTCCAGTCTGAATACTGGCAAAATTTAAGTTTTAATAAGCACCGTATTCCCTCACAAGTTCCTCATATTCTTTTTGTAACTTCAGGATAGAGACACTTAACTATTGCATGAATTAGCTTGAGAGTTTACACCTTCTTGTGTTGGGGTATTTCGGCAAAAGCTAGACTGCCTCTTTTCTTAGCGAAGGTATTAAAGCTTAATTCTACTTTTGCATCTATAGGAGAGTTCTCTCATGGATCTTACAGAGAAAGTGCCATTTTTTAATCTCAAGACTTTAGGCTATTACAGGTGAGTCCTATGTAGGTGATGCTATACCTACACTAAGTTAATTCTTGCCACAGTTAAAAACGATTTAGTTTCTAAATAAAGTAAACCTTCTAGAGATTTATCCTGCACTAGTTAAATAGTTGGGGGAGATGCATTTTGACTGCATTTTCCATGAAAAAACAACTTTAACAACATAGGTAGAATCAATATGAATTTTAAACAATTTGGTCTATTACTGTCTCTAACTACAATTCTTGGAATCAACGCGATCGCAACCAAGGCTTTGGCTGATGAGCCTAGTATTACTTTTGGAGATGCAATCGGGTCTGGTGGATGTAGTGTTGCCGATCAGCTTCCTGGAGATGATGGTAGAAGCTTATCGATCGTCTTGGATAACTTTAGTGCATTCAATGGTCAACGTCAAAAGTGTATTTTACGCGTTCAAACTTTTATTCCAAGTGGTTTCATCGTCCAAGATGTACAAGTACTGTACCAAGGAACTACTGATATTGATAGCAAGAGTAAAGGTACTAGCTTAAACAGAACTTATAGCTTTAGTGGTGGTGCTCTTGGTCAAGCCGTAGCTCCCCCTAAAACTAGCAAGTTTACATCTAGTAAGGCATTTGCAGAGCAAGATGAGATTACTGTTCTAGCTGCTACAGGTTTATGTAGTGGTGGTGGGCAAGGACTATTAGGTATTAATATGATTGCACAATCCTCACGAGGAAGTTCTATTTTCGTTGATACAGCCGATCTCAATGCTGGGGATGTAAGGCTTTATTTTGACCTAAGACGTTGCTAGTCCTCGCTTTTAGCGATTCTGCGCATAGATAGTGATACACCGCAGCAAATTCCAAGTTTAGTGGTCTTCAATGAGTGGTGAATCTAAATCCCCCACTCATTGAATCTACCGAATGTATTCTTCTTTAAAATTACAAATTTCTGTTGATGGAGAGGAAGTTATGTTGAGATTAAGTGATGCACGTAATTTTTTCATATTAATGTGCTTGTTTTTTTTCTGTTATAATGCCAATTCATCTAGCACCGCTGTTGCAATAGATAACCAGCCAAACTTTTTGGTTAATAAGAGATGTAATATAACTTTCAATCCGCAAATAAATCAGTTTACACTTGGCTCTAATATAACTGTAAACGCACAATCACCAAGGGCTAGATGTATCGTTAGAATTAATACTTCTAATACCCAAAAGCAATTTAGGCTCGTGCCTTTAGCTGTAAAAGGTGTAGTCAAGAACGCACCAGCACAAATAGCTATCTCATCATTTTTACTTGGCGATAAACCAACTCCATATCAAATGATGTATGGAAGTGCTATGAATTTTGATTTGACTAATCAAATACCTCTAACTAACTATACAACTACAGGAAAAAGTGTTTTAGGCATTAATTTAGTATTAATGACGAACGGAGGAGAATTAGAGTTGACAGAGCTAAAGTTTGCACTTCAACAACAATAAAATGTGGTTTTAGTGCTGGTGGCTCCTTCAGGAAAAAGGTGAAGAACATTAAGATGTTGGGGTGGTGCGATCGCTTGTGAGTCAGAATGAAAACATAAATTTATCATTCCAGTTTCTAGTAAAACAAGCTGGTATTTAGGCGGTGAATTTTACTTTTCAGTCTGATTCTTTGTTTAAGCATCTATGAAACCCTTGGTGGCTGCTATGACAATGCTGACAGCAGGATGATCAACAGCTTTTTCCAGAGCTTCTGATCCTGCTTCTTTCAGGGCATTGATAATTCGAGCTTTCAATTTTGGCTTCTGTTCTATTTGCTCTACTGCTTTGACGCCAACCATTGCAGTACTAGAATATTCTTGTGACAGTTGATCTAAAAGTTCTTTAATATCTTTTGCAGCTTGTGCCAAGTTTTGCGAGTTGTTGATTTGAGTGCCGATTTTATCACGCATGACTTTATCGCCACCAACGTTATCCCCAGAACCGTATTGATTTACTGTTGACATTGAATTATTTTCCTTTTGACGAATTTGATTTTGTTGTTCTTGAACTTGATTTAGGTTGAAATATATATTAGATGGTATTTGCGGAGATTGAGGAGGATTCGCTTCAACCCCTAACTGCTCTAAAAACAACCTCTCTTTACCCCTATCTATCACATCATCAATTAAGCTTAAAACATTCGCTTTTTCAAAGCTAATATCACATTCAATATCATATTTTTGTTTAGCAATGCGATTTCTTAAATTTTCAAGCTTATAAAAGTGTGGCTCTTGGTTATCTTTGCAAGTGATACAATTACAAGGGATTAACTTATTGTACTTCAGTCGCTTATACGACTCATGAATTTTATCAAGTTCATGTGTAACTATGGTCATCAAATCTCTTTTGTGACGACCTGAGGCTCGAATCTTAATCTCCCGCTTGCCGTAATATTCAATCACCTCAGCTTTGGTCTGGTCTTTGCTAAGAACAATGCCGCTTTTCCAGACACATTTTTGTTCAGTAATCAACTCATGCATGGCAACTATGAACTGGGTGATAATGCCTTTGGGCATGAAGTCGTAAGTGTAACGCAGAATCAGGTTGTCGGTTTGATTCCAGTTATACGAGGGTTGATTAGCAGATAACAGTTGTGGGGCAATATACTTTCCTTGGCTTCTAGGAATTTCGTAGCACAGTTTGAAGTTGATCATCAGGCGCAATAGTTCATCATGCATCGTGGCATATTCGTCTTCACACCAGATGTTTGCCAAGTCAGACCGGGTGAAACTGCCCAGGTTACCAATCACTTTTTCATTATCCAGCACTCTGTAGACTGCATTAGTTCCCCACTTGGGTTTGAGGATGACGGTCTTGTTCAAAAGTGGGTCTTCTTGGAAGTGCAAGCATACTCCCAAATCGTGCAGATAGCTGCTCAACTGCAACTTGTCATTTCTTTGGGTGAATCCATTTTGTTGACAGATATTCAGGTATTCATCCAAGCTAATGTAATTGCGTGCGCCACTCTCCAAAGCTTCCCGGACTCTAACCCAGGTTTTTGGGCTACGGTGTATACACGGTAGGGTTTTTGGGAGGGGACTACCAATATGGGGCAGGTTTTTAACGTAATGTTTGATTTGTTCTAAAACTTGTTCTAAACCTCTGTTTTTAGCAAGGTTTGTTGGTAAAGTCTCCTTCAAATTAGTAAACTGCCCCCGTAACTCACGTTCATTAATCTCCCGATGGCGGTTTTGCTTTTCATTTTTGATGATTAGCAGCGGACTGTTATCGCTCAACAGTTCTACAACATTTAGCCAGTAATAAAAATCCGTGTCTTCCTTGCGGGTATCTGCCACCAAAGCATAGAGTGAACGCTTGGTGAGGAAAAACTGGTGAGTAGCGTGGTAAATCTCTTGTCCCCCAAAGTCCCAGATATTGACTCGAAATTTTCGCTTATTTTTCATTGGGAAACTCCACTGGATAACTTCAATTCCCTTGGTAGAGTCTTCCTCTTGGAGTTGATAATTTTGGTCTTTAATTTTCTTCGCCAGTGTTGTCTTCCCTGCTCCTCCTTCGCCGACTATTAGTAACTTTGCTTCATACAGATAATCTGTGCCTTCTGCTTTGAGTTGCCGGAAATAATCCCTAATCGCCGTAATACCTTTTGCAACAATTTCTGGCGGCGGCTTTTCGATGGGGTTGCCACTTAAATCCAGGGAAGTGAGTTGTTGCAGTCCGGCGATCGCTTCTGGCAGTGTCGTTAATTGGTTGACACTTAAATTCAGGGAAGTGAGTTGTTGCAGGCGGGCGATCGCTTCTGGCAGTGTCGTTAATTGGTTGTAGC
>NZ_JAVRCD010000110.1:0-14336 GCF_034530895.1 Nostoc sp. DedQUE08 | reverse complement strand
CGCAAATGTCGGAATAAATCAGGGTTATCTGAAGCCTCTGAAAAGACTAAATACCCTAATACACGTTTTGGTTGATTTGTATAGTGCGTAAGTCCTAGATTGTTTCGCCTGACAATATAGCATTTCCTAGTCTGCTGAGGTACAAATCTCTGCATACCTCTGCGCTTAACTTTGCGTCCCTCTGCGCTTAACTTTGCGTCCCTCTGCGTTTCAAAATATTATCTGTACATCACTTAACTGAGAATCGCTATCAACTCATTATTGATTGCACGAACGACCGCGTTATATATTTTAATATTATCAAAAATTTATTTCTTATAATCTTAGATAATACTTTAATGTTATTTTTATATACCTCAAAAGTAAAAACTTTAAAAGTGTTTATTTTTGTAAAAAATATATGGTAAAGTACCACTTATCAAAACTATAGTGTATCTATAAACTTTAAGTAGTTTAAAAATTTCAAAAAGTAGTTTTTCAAGCAATGAAGTCTTTCCTAACGACTAAGTAATTGTTAAAATTGCAATTTTGAACTTGATAAAAGCTGCAACTACTCTAAGCCCATACATTGGCTTAGATATTATATGAATTACGTACAAAGAAATTTTGTACGGCAGCAATTCGCGTATTTAATCGGTAAACTTTCAGCAAACAGAGTATTTAATTCTTGATAGCTTGCTTTAGCAAGTTAGCTTTAGCTTGTGAATAATACAGTATTAGCAACAAACAGTGGTGTTTTCTTTTGTGTGTGAGGAACGGGTGTGAATTACTACAAGTTAATGTGTACCAAAAAAGTCAGTTGGCTGTGCTTACTTACTGCTTTAATTTCGCTGGGTGCATCTCCTGCAACTGCTCAATCAATTGCTGAAAATTCTGTAAACAATTTTGAGAGCGCAGACAAAGGCAACAGTAGCGGATTTTCAACTAATTTTAATTCTTTAGAATCGAATGCGATCGCTCAAGTAAACTCTGTATCTCAATTATCTGATGTTAAGACAACAGATTGGGCTTTTCTTGCACTGCAATCGGTAGTGGAACGTTACGGTTGCATTGTGGGATATCCTGACAGCACTTATAAAGGAAATCGCGCCTTAAGCCGTTATGAATTTGCTGCGGGATTGAATGCTTGCTTAGATAGAATCAACGAACTGATTGCTACTAGCACTGGTGACTTAGTTAAGAAAGAAGATTTAACTACTCTCCAAAAACTCCAAGAACAATTTACATCTGAACTTGCAACATTGCGTGGTCGAGTAAATGCCTTAGAACCTCGCACAGCTACCTTAGAGAAACAACAGTTTTCTACCACAACTAAACTTAATGGCGAAGCGATTTTTTCTTTGTCCACAGCGACAGGTGGAGAACCAGGCAGCCAAGATGCTAAATTAGCCTTCAATAATCGCGTCCGGCTCAATCTTACCAGCAGCTTTAACGGCAGTGATTTGTTGATTGTTGGACTTCAAGCTTACAATTTCAGATCGAGCGGTTCATTTTATGAAAGAGGAACCATTCAAGGTCAATTACTGCCAAATTCAAGCTTTCTTGGCGCAGGTTCAACCAAGTTAAGCTTTGAACCTCAATTTCCTGGTTTTAACCCCCAGACATTACAACCTGACGGTGGAGCAAATTCAGTTAGTGTTTACAAGCTAGCTTATGTTTTACCGTTGTCTCAGAAATTCGTTGTCTTTGCTGGAACCAATGCAGAGATTACAGATGTTTTTCCTGCAATCACTCCCTACGCCAGCGATAGCCAAGGTGCAATCTCTCGATTTGCAGGTTACAACGCTGCTGTCAGAATTACAGGAGGCACTTCTGGTACGGGTTTATTAGCGGGTGCTGGTTTCTTGTGGAATCCTTCAAAACAAGTGGGACTTGGAGTGATTTATGGTAGTGGTTCGGCTCCAATATCAGAAGATCGCGGTCTTTTGAACACACCTTTAGGAGCAGGTGTCTTTAACGGTACACAAGCGATCGCTGCCCAACTGACTCTCAAACCAATCTCAACTATTGATATCGGCATCAACTATGCACACAGCTACCACACAATTAACATTTTAGGTACAGGCTTGGGCAGCGCTGATATTGCTTCTATTCGATTTACTCCCAATGCAGCACAACTAGCGAGGTTTGGTGGTGACGCGACACTAGCAACTCTTGATGAGCCAATCACTGTAAATTCTGTAGGTGCAACAGTAACGTGGCGGTTTGCGCCGAAAACATCCCTGTCACTATCAGGTGCATTGCTTTTTGCTAATCTCTTGAATGTAGATGCCTCAACAACCTTTAGTAGCTGGTCGGCTGGGTTGCATTTTAGAGATATATTCCATGAAGGGAACACCGCCGCCGTCATTTTTGGACAGCCGCTTTATCGAGAATCTGTCGCGGGAGTTGCTTCTCGTCCAGAAGACGCGACTCCCTATCATTTAGAAACATTTTATAACTATCGGGTTAATGACAATATCTCCATTACCCCTGGTGTATATTTCATCTTTAGCCCGGAAGGCTTTAGTGCTAATGACACAGCAATTGTAGGCGCACTTCGCACTACTTTTGCTTTCTAGTAGTTCGCTTTCGTGACGCAAGCGGGGTAAAGGGTAAGGGGGAAGGTGGGGCCCCCTTTGGGGATAAGGGGCAGGGGGAAAGGGTAAAGAAACTCAAAATCCTTTCCCTTTAACCTTTAACCTTTTCCCTAAGAGTGCAAAAATATATTTTGCAAGAGGTCTCTTAATTTGGCATCAACAGCAAAATGTCCACCCTAATACTCTAACTTGCTACCGCTTCAGCAGGAGCTGCCTCAGCAGCAGTTATAGGTAAATAAACACTAACTTTTTTACGAGTTTTGCCCTTTCTCTCAAACATTACAACACCGTCGATTAAGGCAAACAAAGTGTCATCGCTACCAATACCAACGTTGTTACCAGGGTGGAATTTAGTGCCGCGTTGACGCACCAGAATGTTTCCTGCACGTACAACTTGACCGCCATAACGTTTGACACCCAGACGTTGGGCATTAGAATCACGACCGTTGCGTGTACTACCTGTTCCTTTCTTATGAGCCATGATTTCCTCTTGTGTATCTACTTCTTTTATTATTCAGCAGCGGTTTCAACTTCTTCAGCAGCAGTGTTATCTAGAACGGGGGTTTCCTTCTCCGGTTCTCCTTGGGCAGCAAACACTGCACCGTTGAGAGTGATGGAATCAATCATAAGTCTGGTAATTTCCTGACGATGCCCCCGTTTTTTGCGGGTTTTCTTTTTCGGCTTCATTTTGTATACCAGGACTTTACGACCTCTGTAATGTCGCATTACAGTCCCTTCTACAGTCGCACCTGTTACTAATGGCTGTCCAATGGTGACTTCGCCATCGTGCTGCACGAGTAATACGGAATCTATTGTAACTTTTTCATCTGGTTCGATCGCCAGCAGTTCAATGTCGTAAAACCGCCCTGGCTCTACTCGTATTTGTTTGCCGCCAGTTTCAATAATCGCGTAGGTCATGGAATTGTCCTTGAGGTTGCCGTACAGGTAGCTGGTTTTTATCTCCAGTAGAGATGCTTTTGCCAGCCTTTGTAATATGTCTACCTGATCCGAGCAGGAATTAGACAGACAATCTAACATACTATTTTATTAATACGCGTCAAGTCAAGCTCTAATAGGATTTTTTACGTTTGGCATTGCTATCTGGTCAGCCTAAAGATGAGAAATCAGTTAATTACTCTGTGCGATCGCTCATTTTCTAAAAGTGAGGAGGAATTAGTCAACAGTCGTCATGGGCGAATGTCACTAAGATAAGCGTTAACCCTTGGTATTACTGATTTTGGGGTGTAAGGTGTGGGGTGTGGGGTGTAGGGAATTACAAACAACTTGGTTTTGTCTGGCGCACTAAAATTCAATTTTTATTAACACTACACCCAACACCCTACCCCCAACACCCTGCCCTGACGATATTTCACATGAGTCTTCGTGCCATTCCGTCATGGGTGTAGGTGTAGCCCATCGTAGACATCACCCACTCGCACAAATATCAATTGTATTTACAAGAAGTCAGAACAAATACGTTTTAGAAAAAATTGCTACTATCTTAGGACTGAATATATCAAAAATTAACATTAGTTAGTATTAGCTTAAAAGTTATATTTTGTTATCAAAATCAACACATTTCTCTTCTTTGTTTTAAGATGAAATATACAGTGTCTCATCTAGAAATTCTTTACAAAAGTTAGTGAATCCTCAAGAGTTAAACTATCACATTTAAACGTGATATTTCAAACAGGAGATTGATTGTCATGACACAGCAAAATGCTGCCCGACTTTTTGAAGCTGTAAAACAAGATCAAGCGTTACAGCAAAGACTCAAAGCAACAGCCGATCCAGAAGCCTTCATCAAAATTGCTCAAGAGCGTGGCTATGATTTCGACGCCAAAGAACTGGATAGTGAAATCAGCAAATTATCTGAAGAAGATTTAGCTGCCATTGTCAACCCAGGATGGGGGAATAGACGCCACATTAATCCTAGATAATTTCTGTTCTAGGAAACCGAAAGTATAGAAACAACTGAATTGACAAGTTTTGCTCCTCAAGGGGATACTGTTGCATCATCTCCTTTAGAGATATTCTTGTTAAACACAAGGCTCAAATCCCTGATTTCCTAGAGAAGTCGGGGATTTTATTGTTTGCAAATGATTAAGTAGAGCTGTTATGTACCAATCGTCAGCTTTATTTATGCTGTGACAGTATCTATGTAATATCTGAAGAGAGTTAAAAATCCTTTCTCTACTATCCATCTCGCCACCTGCTTAATTCATGAGTTAGGATGACTATATTTTAATCAGGTGATATGAAAAGAATAGAAGTTGAGCAAAGAACTATTTTAATTGGTTTGGCTGGTAGCCACGGCTATGGTTTAAATCGTCCTGATTCCGACTTTGATTATCGGGGAGTATTTATTGCGCCCAAAAGGTACTATTTAGGATTTGATCGGATAGAACAAAAAGATGCTGGTTGGGATGAACCAGGAATATTTCCATTCGTTGATGGTAACAAAGACACAGTTATATATGAATTAAGAAAAATCCTCCAGTTATTAGCAGGCGCAAATCCCAATGTTTTAGAATTGCTTTGGTTGAATAACTATCCTTTTTTAAACGCAGTCGGACAGAATTTAATAGATCGTAAACAGTTATTTTTGAGCAAGAAGGTAAAACATACTTACACTGGTTATGCCTTTGCCCAAATCAAAAAGATGGAAACTCATCGTAAGTGGTTGTTAAAGCCACCGCAAAAAAAACCGCTACCATCTGACTTCGCTATAGAAGACGAAGCACCTCTGAGCAAAGATGAGCTAAATGCTTTTTTGGAGTATCTTTATAACTTAATCAGAGGACGGATTGAGTTTTTAGAAGAAGCAGAACAATTATATCAATTGCTGACAGCAGATATTGATTTTAAAGGAGTATTAAAACAATATGCTTTACCCGATGAAACTTTGGAATATACCCAAAAGTTAACCAATAGCCGTAAAGATTTTATCCGTCTGCTTCAGAAAAGCCAAAGCTATCAAATAGCTTTAAGGGAATGGAAAGCTTACTTATCTTGGCAGGAAAATAGAAATCCGGCTAGAGCAGAAATGGAAAGAAAATCGGGTTTTGACCTTAAACATGGAATGCACTGCATTAGATTGTTACGCAGTGGAGTAGAAATATTGCAGCGAGGTGAAGTGATTGTCGATAGGAGAATAGCTGGTGATGTTGAGGATTTAAAAGCTATTTTAAAAGGTGAGTATTCTTATGAACAGGTGATGAAAATAGCAGAAGATTTAGTCGCCGAAATGGAAATTGTTTGCGAACAATCTCCCCTACCTCATAAACCCGATCTGGAGCAAATTAATGAGTTGTGTATGGAATTGGTGGAAATGCAAAAATGGAGTCATTAGTCATTAGTCATTGGTCATTGGTCATTAGTCATTAGTTATTGGTGCTTAAAAAAAACAAATAACAAATAACAAAGGACAAAGGACAAATGACTAATGACAAAGGACAAATGACAAATTTTAAAGAGTGTACATTAAATCAGCAAAGCCATAGAGGCTGATGATGAGTAATAAGGATGCTGTTAGTTGGGTAATTCGTGTTTGGGGTGAGGGTGCGATCGCTTCCCGCACTAAGATGGAAATAGATGCCCCAACTACTAAGCTCAAGCCTAATATTAAATAGGGTATGTCAGGTAAAACACTGGCTATTGCCAGCATTGCGATCGCTAATAAGAGCATCAATAATTCTACAAACCTGGGCGGGTTGTATTGACTAGATAAAACAAAGCTGTTGAACCAAAAAGACCAAAATCTCATATTTCAGTACTAAGTTAAGAGTTAGGAGTTAAGAGTTAAGAGTTAAGAGTTATATCTAGTCAGTGCTGATTGAGGAATTAAAGTTGTGAGATATGAAGCAGCTTTCCATTCAAAACTCTTAACTATTAATTCTTCATCGGAGGCGGAGCGTTTCCGGCTCCGCTCCTAACTTTTAACCCCTAGCTCCTAATTTTTGACCTGTGCCGTTCTTTTGTGCAGTATCACTTTCTGGTAGTTCGACGCCAAAGACGCGGCTAAAAACTTTGGCAACTTTATAGCCAGAATCAATCGATTCTAAAGGGTCTTTCCGCAGTCTGTGACGCAAACATAGCGTAATTACACGATGGATATCATCAACTGTAACTTCAGTGCGTCCTTCATAAGCTGTTAAGGCTTTGGCAGCGCGGTTACTAACAATGTCACCCCGCAAACCATCTACATCTAGTTCTGAACAGACTTCAGAAATTTTCACCCGCAGATCGTAGTCAATTTTCACTTCTGGCAAAAGCTGTTGAGCATTGACAATTTGCTGTTGTAATGCTTCTTGCTGGGGTTTATAATTTTCGAGAAATACTGGCGGGTTTTGGTCAAAATCCGCCCGTTGTTCTACGATTTGCACCCGCAAAGCTGGTTCTTTTACGGTGTGAATTTCTGCGTGCATCCCAAAGCGATCGAGCAGTTGGGGGCGTAGTTCGCCTTCTTCTGGGTTTCCAGAACCCACAAGCACGAAACGCGCTGGATGACGAATAGAAATACCTTCTCGTTCTACAGTGTTCCATCCACTAGCAGCGGAGTCGAGTAACACGTCTACAAGGTGGTCATCTAGTAAGTTGACTTCATCCACATAAAGAATGCCCCGGTTAGCCTTTGCCAGTAGTCCCGGTTCAAAAGCTTTGACACCTTCAGATAAAGCTTTCTCGATGTCGATTGTGCCACAAACTCGGTCTTCTGTAGCTCCTAGCGGCAGGTCTACCATTTGGACTTTTTTGTGAACTACGGGAATTTCCGCCCCTTGTTGTAACAGTTGGCGGACTTCATCGCTCATCAAGTCAGGGTCGCTAGGATCGCTACTGAAGGGGTCATTAGCAACCACAGAAATTTCTGGTAGCAGATCCGCCAGCGCCCGAATAGTTGTGGATTTCCCGGTGCCGCGATCGCCCATAATCATTACACCCCCAATTTTGGGGTCAATCACGTTCAATAGCAGCGCCAGTTTCATTTCTTCCTGGCCCACAATTGCCGTAAAAGGAAATACTACGCGACGCGCACTTGCCGTGGATTGAGCAGTTGGACTCACTAAATTACCTTAACAATATTTTTCTTATTACAGTTCTTTATTGTGACACAGGTAGGGCATGGGGGAATGTGAAGATCGGGAGCAGGGGAGTAGGGGGAGAAATCAATTCAAAATTCAAAATTCAAAATTCAAACATTTTAGAACTTCTGCCTCCTCTTTCCCAATGCCCAATGCCCGATGCCCAATGCCCGATGCCCAATACCAATATCTGTTGGGCACAAATACTTATTAGCTGCGTCAACTACCTTAATTTGTCTGTTTTAGTTTTTTGGTGCAAAAGTTCCATAAGCAAGGAACGAACAACTACCAACTCATCAATTCTGTACTAAGCATAAATACTTGTAAACTATATGGTTAGTAGATTCAATCGTAAAAACGAGCAATGGCGTGTGTGGGTAGTTAATGCATCATTCAAATTTATGAAATCATCTTTTATTGTTCAAAGTTGGCGGCGACTATTCAAGTCTTTTTTTCCCATTCTCATTTTAATATCCTTTGTTACTGTATTGCTGGTGGACAGTTTCACCCCTGCGATCGCACAGATACCTCGTCAGGAAATTCGGGGGGTTTGGATGACCACTAATGATTTTGACACCCTCAAAAATCGAGACAAGGTGCAAGATGCAGTGAGTCAACTGCGGCGGATGAACTTCAACACAATTTATCCTGTGGTGTGGAATTCTGGCTATGTGATGTATCCTAGTGCCTTAGCACAACGTGCAGGTATTCAACCTTTTGTCTACAAAGGTTCAGATGGACATGATATTCTGGCAGACCTGATTACTCAAGCCCATCGCCAAGGATTGCTAGTGATTCCCTGGTTTGAGTTTGGTTTCATGGCTCCCCCAACCTCAGAACTAGCAATGAATTACCCGGATTGGTTCACACAAAAGCAAGATGGTAGTCAAACTTCAAACAGTGCGGCTGGTGAAGTGATGTGGCTCAATCCGTTCCATCCAAAAGTGCAACAGTTTATCACTAATCTTGTGCTAGAAACTGTTACTCAATATGATGCCGATGGCATTCAGTTTGACGATCACATGAGTTTGCCTCACGAGTTTGGCTACGACCAATATACAGTTGCTTTGTACACCAAAGAAACGAAAAATGCTCCCCCAAAGAATCCCCAAGATACGGCATGGGTAAAGTGGCGGGCAGATAAAATTACGGCGTTCATGGTGAAACTTAACCAAGCTGTGAAGCAGAGAAAACCCCAGGCGATTTTCTCTGTTTCTCCTAATTACTATGATTTTGCTTACAAGTTTCACTTGCAAGATTGGCTAGGTTGGATGCGGCAAAATATTGTGGACGAGTTAATTGTGCAAATTTATCGTCCGGATCTAAAAAGTTTTGTGGCAAATATTTCCCGCGCAGAAATTCAAGAAGCACAACAAATAATTCCAACTGGAGTTGGGATTATGACAGGGTTACGAAATAACCCTGTTCCCATACAGCAAATCAAGTCTCAGGTGCGGGCTGCCCAAGAACGCGGTCTAGGCGTAACCTTCTTTTATTATGAAAGTCTTTGGAACGACGATCTAGAATCTTTAACTGAGCGACAAGCTGGATTTAAAAATTTTTTTCCATCTCCTGCACTCCGCGCCAGGGCTGAATAACTTTTCTGTTTAAGATAATGTTAATGAGTTCGTAGTAAGGACTTTAATCCTTATTTTCTAAGCAATAAAGTGCTTACTACAAACTTTTCATTACTAGCTTGATATAACTTCTTGCTTCCCACTCCCTACTCCTAACTCAACATGACAATCTTCTACCGAAGTACGTTGTCGCATAGCACTAACTAAAGTCTCGTAGCTAGACCAATTTTCTTGCAATAGAGTTTTTGCCTGGAGAGCATGAAACCGCATTTTCTGCTGATAAACTGATTCAGAAAAGCCTAACATTGTCAAGACTCCGATCAACTTGCTTTTATCATCAGTTCCACCCTCAGCATTATTAAAAACAAGGGTTTCAGCAGCAATACCCGCCATCCAAACAGTGCAGTAGCGGTCTAGCATTTGGGCGCTGATTTTACCCACTTCTAATTGAGATGCTAATTCGCCATCATCAAAGCTAACGCCGCCTTGGCCAGGTTGTCCCTGTTTCCAGGCTTCCCAAGCGCTGAGTGTGTAGCCAGTAACGGGAATACCCAACAGGTAAGCAACTAAGAAATGTCCTGCTTCGTGGTGGACGATGCGATCGCGGTGTTCTTTTGAAAAACCAGCAATCCAATCTAAAAAGATAGTACCACCCTTGCCTTGCAAGCTGAAACTATCTAATGTCGCGATGCCTAAGATGGTGAAGGTAGCAAGTGCTGGGACTGCCGGAGATAAGTTGAAGAATGGCCCCACCAATACCGATAGGGTCATGAGAAAGATAGATATTGCAACTAAATTTAGGCTAGTTTGGCTCATTGAGAGTTTTCTGAATGCAACTTAATATTTCTTTATTATGTAGGAATTAATGTATATTTAATTGTTTAGGTGTGGATTTGTGATTTTGGTTGATTAATTTCTTCTTTGGAAGTCCCTTAGTTCTCAATGCGATAACGTATCAACCGCTTTATTGCTGTTATTGGTAATCCTAAAGCTTGAGCGATCGCAGCATCGACTTGAGCGAATTCAGTCACAGGAAACTCAAATTCCATTTCCTTTAAAACCGAATCAGCAGTGTAAACTTTAACTTCAGTCAACTTTTGTTTGCGTTGAATTACAGCTTCAATAGACATGACAGCTAGTGAAACAGAAAACTGAATTTGATGTTTTGAGTCGGCGTGAATTTGGGCGGTTGGATCGTAGGTATAGCTCAATACTTGATGCGTTAGCAAACCCGTACTCAACCAAAAAAACAATCCGATTAAGGGTATTGGCAGCCAAAACTCTAGTCCTAAGTTAATGAGAAATTGCAACCAGCGAGGTCGAGCCATAATACAGAAAAAGTTTGATGATTAATTCATCATAGGAAAAAGAAAAAAAGTACAGCGACATAATGAATGAGAATTTTACTTGTAGAGGATGATGTTACTCAGTTACAACCACTACAGGGTGCGCTATCGAAAGTCGGACATATTGTAGATGGTGCTGAAGATGGTGAAACAGCCCAATGGTTAATGCAACAGAGAGACTACGATCTGTTAATTTTAGATTGGATGTTGCCCAAAGTGAGTGGTGTTAGTCTGTGTCAACAGTATCGTCAAGCAGGAAAAACGGCTCCAGTGCTGATTCTCACAGCTAAAGATGCAATTTTGGATAAAGTATCTGCTTTAGATGTTGGTGCAGATGACTATCTAGTTAAACCCTTTAGTTTGCTGGAACTGTTGGCAAGAGTACGAGCACTGGGACGCAGAGCGCCACTCTGGCAAGGCGACACGCTAGAGTTAGCCGACCTACAACTTCATCTCAACACTCTAACGTTACAACGCCAGGAAGTTACAGTCCAGTTGTCGGGTCGAGAGTTTCAATTGCTAGAATATTTCTTTCGACATCCCAGACAGGTACTCACTCATGACCAAATCGAACAAGCACTTTGGGAGTGGAATATACAACCAGACAGTAAAGCGATCGCCATGTCAGTGCATCGACTGCGGCAGCGCTTACAAATGGTGAAAGCAGAAGATTGGCTGCAAACCGTTTACGGTATGGGATATAGATTGCTTGCTCCTGAATCATGCGATCGCTAATCCCTAACATGTTCAACCGGAGTCGGCGTAACCTAGCTCGCTGGTTTACGCTCTCTATGGGAAGTATTTTGGCGATCTTCGCGACAATACTTTACTTTTTAGAAGTAAAAGAGCAATTGCGGGCATTTGACCAAGAACTTTACAATACAACTCAGTTGATGGCGGCTGGCGTTGAAGATGGACTTTACCAAGAACAGCAACGCATTAGTCTCGAAGATGTCCCCATCTTGGGTGGTGAAGCTTTGCCCTTTGACAATAAAATTATTTATGCCCGTTGGTACACTCCCAAAAAGCAATTACTAGAGTTTTTTGGTGTCATTCCATCAGAGCAGTTAAATAATCGATTAGGATTTCAAACAATTGAGTCAAGCGATCGCGTTTCTACCAGTGTTCGCCAAAATAAACAGCTGCGTCAATTAACAGTTCCTGTTTTTCAGGATAAACAATTAATTGGCTATCTAGAGATAGCCGCTTCTTTAGCGCCTGTTGAAGAAACTTTATGGTCGTTGAGACTGTTTTTAATAGTAGGTGTACCCATTGCTTTAAGCGTAATTGGTTTGACGGGGTGGTTTCTTGGTGGAATGGCCATGCAGCCAATTCGCCAAGCCTACGAGCAATTACAGCGTTTTACAGCCGATGCTTCCCACGAGCTACGGACACCCCTTCAGGCAATTCGGAATCATGCTCAGTTTAGTTTGCTCGAACCAATCGATCCCAATCAACAGCAAAGTTCCCTAGAAAATATTGACCAGATTGCTGAATCAATGGGAATGTTGATTAGTGATTTATTATTCTTAGCTCGAAATGAAGGACAGTTAAAGCCAGAGGCACTTCACCTCGTCAATTTGGTTAGCTGGCTGGGAGCATTAGTAGAGGAATACACTCACTCAGCAAAAGTAAAAAACTTAGAATTCACCAGCGAATTTCCTGAACAATTGGTAATGTTGAGAATAAATCCAGATTTAATGCGGCAAGCAGTAACAAATCTTCTTAGTAATGCCTACCGCTACACGCCGTCTGGAGGTAGAGTTTGCTTACGAGTCTTCTTTGAGTCTCGTTGGGTAGTAATTGAAGTACACGATAGCGGTATTGGGATTCCAGAGGCAGATTTACCGCATATCTTTGAGCGGTTTTATCGAGTAGATAGTGTGCGATCGCGCCATACAGGAGGCTTCGGGTTAGGATTAGCGATCGCCCAACAAATTGTCCAGGTACATGAAGGACAAATTATCGCAATCAGCCGTTTGGATGAAGGCTCTACATTTCAAATCAAGCTACCCTTCACGCTTAAACCTTTACCATAACGAGCAATTCATACTGGGCAAGCAAAGATTTTAATTGTTAGTGAAGGAATTTCTTGGCTTAAGACCGTGCTGTTACTTTCTTGTTACTTTTATCCGGCAATCTGAAAATAAGCGTGAGTTACACATCAGATTGGAGGTCTTAACAAATGAATTTCAATCCTATACCCAGCATCGTTTTAACTAGCTTGTTTGCCTTGCTAATTTCTTTTGAGGTGGAAGCGCAGAAAGCACCAAACCAAATTGACAATTTGCCAAACGCTCGTGTTACTACTATCTCCGGTCAAGTTACTAAGCTTTTAGATGACGAGTTCATTCTCAACGATGGTAAGGGACAAATCATTGTTGAGGCAGAACCTCATTTGGGGCAACCCATTAACCTCTCTGTAGGAGAACAAGTCACCGTAGTTGGCAACTATGATAACAATGAGTTCAATGCCCTTAGTATTACTCGTGCCAACGGTGAAACTATTCAAATTCATGACGATTAAATCTCCGATACTTCAGGTTGTTCCCATGAATCTAATTTTGATTGCTGAAGACTAACCGGCGTTGCTGAATCAAGGAATGATTCTTGTAGGGTGGGCGACACGAGAGCCTCGAAATACAAGGGATGGGCATCTTGCCCATCTCACAAAACTAGCAAAATCATCCCGCTTTCTCTGCAACGCCGACTAATCTTGTTTGCTGTTTTTTTCTCTATCACTAGAATGATGGCTACTTTTCCAGTCGCAGACATAATGTGACCTTAGTAGGTATAAAACATCAAATAGGAAATGAATGTGGCTGAACAATTCAAAAAAGGCGATCGCGTTGAATGGAACACTTCACAAGGTAAGACAACTGGCAAAGTTGTAAAGAAGCTCACTTCACCTACAGATATTAAAGAACATCATATTGCTGCAAGTGAAGATAACCCTGAGTACTTAGTTGAAAGCGATAAGACAGGGAAACAAGCTGCTCACAAGCCTGATGCTCTGAAGAAAGTAGAGGAGTAATGCTTAGTTATGAGTAAAGATGTTAAAGCGGTGATTGACGAGTTTCATCAAGTTGTCAATATGACACCTAAAGAACTAGAGTCTTGGCTAGATACGGATGAGTCACAAACTGTCGGGCAAAAAGATGGCGACGATGAGTCAATCGGTCATAAATCTGGACGGCGTATCATCCAGCTATTGCAGAAAAAGGATGATTACACCGACGACGATCTTTCGCACATGAAGAAAGTTATTAGTTACGTCCATCGTCACATGGCACAGAAGCCATCGGGTAATTTGGAACACACACGCTGGTGCTATTCTTTGAAAAATTGGGGACACGATCCACTTAAGTAAAGTACTTTGTAGCCTGCCATTTAGGTGGGCAAATTCCTGCGATCGCTCTTAGTGCTTACGCCGCAGAAACCACACAAAAACAGGTTTTTACAGCCGGATTTCAACTCCATATCGCTAAACCAGCCGATCCTGCCAGATTGGTAGCTGCGATCGCATCTCTTGTGAAGAATTGAACTTTTAAAAGTCATCAAGTTTGAAGCACGCAGACTAAGTAAATTGCTGAGAATAATTCAAACTATATTAACTAATGTAAAAAATATTGAAATTAGTTTCTAGTGAGCGGCTCCAGCCCTTACTACAAACCTTTAATTATTTATGCCATCCTACTTAAGCTCGACTTTATCCATTTTTAATTCAATCAAGCAGCGTAAACAGCAATATCT
>NZ_JAVRCD010000109.1:0-14402 GCF_034530895.1 Nostoc sp. DedQUE08 | reverse complement strand
CAGAAGTTGGACTTTAATACACATAATCATGATTCTGTCAATGCGTAAGTCCTAAAATCTATTCTGGTTCAGCAAATTCCACAAATAATGATACTTTTATGAAATAGATACTGGTAAATTCTCTTAATTTAACTGAGTCCGATCAACCTCTCCCTCCCAACCTCCCTCTCCCACAGGGAAAGGGAGGAGCAACGATAAATTAGGGTTTTGGCTTCCCTCTCTGTGTCAAAGAGGGGTTGGGGGAGAGGTCAAAAAAGGGCTTATCGAACTCACGTTATGTTTACCTGAAAATAGCATTTAAACTTGCACAACAAAATCTGATGCACTTAGAGTTAGCGCACCAGTCAGAGTTGCAAATAGACCGCCACTACCAAAACCAGCCGCACTGCCATTTTGATTGTAAAATAACTGTCCATTCACAGCGTCGTAGATAATTTTCGCTGTGCTAGTTTCCCCATTAGAAATGATTTGAAAATCACTCTTGTTACTAAAACCTGTTCCAGCAGTTGAAGTAATAGCACTAAAGGTAATTTTATCTAGGACAATCCGATCGCCTTGGGAACTGTTAAAGTCACTAATGGTATCTACACCAACAGTAGTCGCGCCAAAAACTGCATCAGTGTTGTAAACGAAACAGTCCGCGCCAGCACCGCCGACAAGAGTATCATTACCATCACCGCCGACGAGAGTATCATTACCATCACCGCCTCGCAATAGATCGTTGCCACTCAAGCCATAGATAATGTCATTACCCCCCTGAGCATTAATCACATCGTTGGAGTTTTCAAAACCTGCGATGCTGTTATTTAGGTCATTGAGGAATGTGACTGTGTTTTTGTTAAACAGGCTAGCTTGAGTAGAGTTGGCATTGAAGACATCAAAGCTGTCGGTGATGTTGGTTTGCCCATCAAATAGGATATTGCCAATCGCAGGTGTTGCTCCAGAAGTTGGCAGGTTATCGAGGTTTTCTAATTTGAAGTTTTGCAGAGTGACTTTGGTAGATGCCACATTTTCAAAGGTAACTTCTAAATTGTTAGCATTTTGAGTTAATTGCAGATTTTGGGCAGTTAAATCACTACCTGTAAATTGCAAGGTGTCAACATTGGCGATCGCTGCTACCGACGGCTTTGTGCCTTTACCAATGCCACTAAAATCGGTGATGGTGTCATTGCCATCGCCAGGGCGAAATACAAATTTATCTTGACGCCTGTTGCCCGTCAGGGTATCATTACCAGGAGTTACGGTCGGTTTCAGGGTGTCGTCACTGTTTATATTCGTCCTCCCAAACACCACATAGCTTTGCCCAGCACCATTTTTGCCGTTGGGGTCGGCACCATATGCCCCAATAATCAGGTCGTCAATGCCATCGTTGTTAATGTCTCCCGCATTGCTAACTGAGTAGCCTGATAAGTCATTTGCTTCTATGCCGTTGATTATAAAGCCATTAGTGCCATTCAGGTCAGACAGGTTAAGGGTGCCGCTACTGCCTATATTCGTTCCCCCAAACACTACATAGCTTTGCCCAGCAGAATTTTTGCCGTTGGCGGTGGCATCAGATTCCCCAATAATCAGGTCGTCGATGCCATCGTTGTTGATGTCCCCCGCTTTGCTGACTGAGTAGCTTGAGGAGTCACCTTTTGCAATGACGTTAATTAAAAAGCCGTTAGTACCATTCAAATCAGAGAGGTTGAGGGTGCCGCCACTGCCCAGATTCGTTCCCCCAAATACTATATAGCTTTGCCCAGCAAAATCTTTGCCGTTGCGGTAAGCATATTTTGACGAAATAATCAGGTCGTCAATGCCATCGTTATTGATGTCCCCTGCATCGCTGACAAAGGAGCCTGAGTCGCTATCTTCTGCAATGCCGTTAATTATGAAGCCATTATTACCATTCAAATCAGAGAGGTTGAGGGTGCCGCCAATGCCCAGATTCGTTCCCCCAAACACTACATAGCTTTGCCCAGGATCATAATTATAACTTTCAGGGTAGAACTTTCGTGACCCAATAATCAGGTCGTCAATGCCATCGTTGTTGATGTCCCCTGCATTGCTAACTGAGTAGCCTGAGTGGCCATTTTCTACAACGCCGTTAATCGCGAAGCCGTTAGTGCCATCTAGGGAAGATACGTTGAGGGTACCGCCACTGCCCAGATTCGTTCTCCCAAACATTACATAGCTTTGCCCAGCTTCATATTTGACGTTGGGGGAGGTAACTGCTCCAATAATCAGGTCGTCAATGCCATCGTTGTTGATGTCCCCAGCATTGCTGACTGACTTGCCTGAGAAGTCAATTCCTGTAATGCCGTTAATGAAAAAGCCATTAGTACCATCCAGAGAAGAGAGGTTGAGGCTGCCGTTACTGCCCAGATTCGTCCCCCCAAACACCACATAGGTTTGCCCAAGATAAGATTTGCCATCCGAATTGGCACTTGGTCCCCAAATAATCAGGTCGTCGATGCCATCGTTGTTGATATCCCCCGCATTGCTGACTGAGCCGTTTAAGAATACACCTTCTTCTACGCCGTTAATCAAAAAGCCATTAGTGCCATTCAAATCAGAGAGGTTGAAGGTGCCGCCACTAGCCAGATTTGTCCCCCCAAACACTACATAGCTTTGCCAAACAGAATCTTTGTCGTAGGGGGAGACACTAGGTGCCCCAATAATCAGGTCGTCAATGCCATCGTTGTTGATGTCCCCTGCATTGCTGACTAAATAGCCTGAAGAGTCACGTGCCGCAATGCCGTTAATTATAAAGCCATTCGTGCCATTCAAGTCAGAGAGGTTGAAGAAAGGGTCAGCACCCGCACTACCGACAAGGGTATCATTGCCTGCACCACCGACAAGGGTATCATTGCCCGCACCACCTCTGAGTATGTCATTGCCATTTTTACCGTCGATGATGTCGTCACCCCCCTGACCATTAACCACATCAGCAGAGTTGTCAAAACCTGTGATGTTATTGTTAAGGTCATTGAGGAAAGTCACCGTGTTCTTGTTGAATAGCGAAGTTTGAGTGGAGTTAGCATCGAAGACATCAAAGCTGTCGGCGATGTTGGTTTGCCCATCAAATAGGATATTGCCAAGTGCAGGTTGTGAACCGCTTTCTGGGAGATTATCCAGGTTTTCTAGTTTAAAGTTTTGCAAAGTGACTTTGGTAAAAGCCACTTTTTCAAAAGTCACTTCTAAATTGTTACCATTTTGAGTTAATTGCAGATTTTGGGCAGTTAAACCCGAACCTTTAAATTGTAAGGTGTCAACATTGGCGATCGCCGCCGATGTTGGGGTTGTGTTTTTACCAATGCCACCAAAATCGGCGATAGTGTCATCGCCATCGCCAAGGCGAAACAAAAATTTATCTTCACCGCCATTGCCTTTTATGGTGTCGTCACCAGTCAACCCATTGATGATGTTGTTGCTAGGTGTGCTAAATAAGTTATCTGCATCGGAAGTTCCAGTCAGGTTGGGAGAAGTATTGCTAGTCGCAATATTCGTCCCCCCAAACACCACATAGCTTTGCCCAGCATCACGGATGCCGTTGGGGTCGGCATAAGGTGCCCCAATAATCAGGTCGTCAATGCCATCATCGTTGATGTCCCCCGCATTGCTGACTGATTTGCCTGAGTAGTTATCTTCTGCTATGCCGTTAATTATAAAGCCATTATTGCCATTCAAGAAGGCGAGGTTGAAGATGCCGCCACTGCCCAGATTGGTTCCCCCAAACACCACATAGCTTTGCCCAGCTCTACGGATGCCATTGGGTTTGGCACCCGGTGCGCCAATAATCAGGTCGTCAATGCCATCGTTGTTGATATCCTCTGCATTCCTGATTGAGATGCCCTCCGAGTCGTCACCTACTGCAATGCCGTTAATCAAAAAGCCATTAGTGCCATCTAGAGAAGAGAGGTTGAGGGTGCCGCCACTGCCCAGATTCCTTCCCCCAAAAACCACATAGCTTTGCCAAGGATAATTTCTGTCGTCGGCGTAGGGATTAAATGCCCCAATGATTAGGTCGTCAATGCCATCGTTGTTAATGTCCCCCGCATTGCTGACAAAGGCGCCTAAGAAGTCATCTACTGCAATGGCGTTAATCAAAAAGCCATTAGTGCCATTCAAATCAGAGAGGTTGAGGGTGCCGCCACTGCCTAGATTGGTTCCCCCAAACACCACATAGCTTTGCCCAGTATTACGGATGCCGTTGCGTTTGACACCCGGTGCGCCAATAATTAGGTCGTCAATGCCATCGTTGTTGATGTCCCCCGCATTGCTGACTGAGATGCCTGAAGAGTCATTTTCTGCAATGCCGTTAATCAAAAAGCCATTAGTGCCATCCAGAGAAGAGAGGTTGAGGGTACCGCCACTGCCCAGATTCGTCTTCCCAAACATTACATAGCTTTGCCCAGCATTATCTTTGCCATTGCCCTTGGCATTCGGTGCGCCAATAATCAGGTCGTCAATGCCATCATTGTTGATGTCCCCCGCATTACTGACTGAATAGCCTGAGTAGGGATTTACTGCAATGCCGTTAATTATAAAGCCATTAGTGCCATTCAAAGAAGAGAGGTCGAGGCTGCCGCCACTGCCCAGATTCGTTCCCCCAAACACTACATAGCTTTGCCCAGCATTATCTTTGTCGTAAGGTCCGGTATTATATGCCCCAATAATCAGGTCGTCAATGCCATCGTTGTTGATGTCCCCCGCATTGCTGACTGAATAGCCTGATTGGTCAGATTGTGCAATGCCGTTAATCAAAAAGCCATTATTAGTGCCATTCAAAGAAGAGAGGTTGAGGCTGCCGCCACTGCCTAGATTCGTCTTCCCAAACACTACATAGTTTTGCCCAGCATCATAGCCGTTGAAGACGATACTAGTTGCCCCCCCAATAATCAGGTCGTCAATGCCATCGTTATTGATGTCCCCCGCATTGCTGACTGAGAAGCCTAATTGGTCAGATTGTGCAATGCCGTTAATTATAAAGCCATTAGTGCCATTTAAAGAAGAGAGGTTAAGCAGGTTGAATGATGAATTAGCCATGATTTTCTCCTGTGTTTATTTCTTGTCAGTCAGCAAGTGAACTTTAAGGTTCTACGCTTGAAGTTCCGTGTTCTAAGTAGGGGCGTATAGATACCATTGGTGTCAACTTAAGCAAAAAGTTAGTATAAGATGTATTACTAAGAACATTTACATAGATATTACATCATAGGTGCAAAACGGCCAGCCAGTATTGGAAACCCGGATTTGCGTCAACACAAGCAAATACCAGCACCGCCAATTGAGGAAATCGAAAAACAACTATATTCATTGTTATCTCCTGCGAGCTTCAAGCCACTAAAATTATGTTCAGGGAAAGATGAACAAAAAAATTGCGTCGGCGCAGCCTGCCGCAGGCATCGCGAATATTGACATTATCAGTAATGATAGCGGTAGTGTTAAACCTTGTGTATCAACAAATTTCAGGAAGATGTTGTCAGCTATATTGTAGAACATCAAAAGCTCTTTAGACTTGTCCGTAAATTTATAACCCAGTCTGTACAAGGGTTTTAAAGGGTGCTTATATGTCTTCGCTCAACGTAGCAATAAGGGTTTGGGATAGTTGATGATAGTTTAGAAACAAAAAATAGGATTTTTAAATTTGAAGCGCCAACACGATTTATTATGCTATACAATCCGCCAAAGCTATATATGGTAAATATTAGGATTTATAAAAATAAAATTATATCTCCTATCTTCACGGGAATTTAATTTTCGGACAGGTCTTTTGGAATAGTCAAAACTAAGCGTAAGCGTCATCAAGAGATTGACGCTTACACCCAACAAATTTGGGCTTTATCTTCTTAAGTTGACACTAATGTGCAGTGCCGTGCCCTACATCCCTCGGTATAATGCTGTACCGCATCGGAATGGGAACGGCTATATCTAATTTTAATTACAGTTTGAGCATTCATAATCACAGAAGAAGCTGTGTTAACTACAGCTTGAGCATTCATAATCACAGAAGAAGCTGTGTTAATTACAGCTTGAGCATTCATAATCACAGAAGAAGCTGTGTTAACTACGGCTTGAGCATTCATAATCACAGAAGAAGTCGTATTAACTACGGCTTGAGCATTCATAATCGCAGAAGAAGCTGTGTTAACTACAGCTTAAGCATTACTTATGATATAAGGAATATTTATAATCAATATTGAAGTTGTATTAACTAAGGCTTCAAGACTTCTCGTTTTGTGCATTTTTAATTCAGAATTGGGTTTTGGGAAAAGGGTAAGGGTTATAAGGTTTTTTCTTTCCCTTTCCTCTTCCCCAAAACCCGATAAGTATTGGGTTTCAAGTTTACTTATTCTGACTTTTGAATTCTGAATTATGCTATATCTCGTTTCCATGCAGAGTATGGAAACGAAATCAGAAGATTATCTCACTTTGGCAGAGCTACTTCTAGCTAATAAATAACTATCTGAGGTTGCTCAATTGTGCCATCAGGCATGATAGTATCTCGCAACTTCGCATAAATCAAATTTGTCTTCCAAAGGTTTGCCTTACTCAAGTTTGCTTTAGTTAAATTTGCCCATGTCAAGTCTGCACTAGTTAAGTTAGCCTCAGTCAAATTAGCTTCTAGTAATTTTGCTCCACATAGCTTGGCTCGTGTGAGATTTGCAAAACTTAAGTTAGCTTCAATCAGCGATGCTTCAATTAATTTGGCTTCACTTAAGTCTGCTTCTCTCAAATCTACATCACATAAAGAAGCACCCCAAAGATTACTACCTATGAATTTTACTCGCCATAAGAATGTTCCGCACAAATTTGCTCGTGTTAAATCAGCATTAGTCAAATTGGCTTCACATAAAGATGCTTCATACAAATTAGCTTCGCGTAAGCTAGCTTGGATCAAATTTGCACCACTTAAATTAGCACGAGTCAGAACACAGCCAGATAAATTTGCATCACGCAAATCAGCTCCAATTAAATTAATACCACTTAAATCAATTCCTTTCAGGTCGATTCCTCTCAAGTCACATCCACTGAAATCCCGACGCTGAAAATATTTATTTGTAATTTGACTTAAAATAAATTCCTGTTGTTGAGGATAATTGTTCATGGTATTCACCTCTGGGTGTAATCGATCTCAAAGGTTGAGTGTGTTAGTTACCGCAATACTTCTCGCTTTGTGCATTTTTAATTCGGAATCGGGCTTTGGCAAAAGGTTACTGGGTTTGAGTTAAAGGTTTTTTCTTTCCCCTTTCCCCTTTCTTTTTTCCCCTTAACCGAGAAGTATTGGTAGTTACCGTATATTGAGAGTACACCGCAAACGGAGATTAGCTCAGGAAATAATCAAAAATAAATTAACAGAAAATCGGCAATCACTTGAAAATGCGTTTTTTCAGTGGTTTTTAAAACAAAAAATGCTGACATAAGTCAGGAAATATTCATATAACAAGAGTCATTTGTCTTTGGTCATTTATCATTGGTACTAATAGACCTCTTGCAAAAATATATTTTTGCACTCTTAGGGAAAAGGGAAAAGGTTAAAGGGAAAGGATTTTGAGTTTTTTTACCCTTTTACCCCGACTTTTGCAATAAGTCTAATGACTTCGATTTCCTTACAGCTTTTTATGAAAAGCCAGGGGATGAGTTAAGATTTCAAATTTCCATCAGTGTTGAGTATTTTTTTTCACTTATTACCCAGCACTGATAGCGAAGGCATAACTCAATTGAGTTATGACGTATCTTTTTGTTGCTTTCACTAGTGCGCTTTTTGATTTACTTGTAACCAAATTTCTAAACTAGCAAGCAACCACAGCTTTACTCCATATCGGCTCCAAGTATCTCCTTGATAGTTTAACCAATTACGAATTGGCATCTGGTTTAAGTAAGGAGTGATAGCTGCATTTCGATTGAGCAATAAATCTCTGGCTTCTTGCTGCCAATATTTCCGAAATCCTAGCTGCACTGGTACCATCATCCCACTTTTGGGACGATGAATAATTGTGTCTGGTAAGATATCTGCGATCGCCAAAGACGCACCGTAGGTAATCGCTTGCTTTAAAACTGCTTTTTCTTCCACTCCCGAAAGCTTATACTCTGGAGGTATCTCCATGCTTAACTCTACTACTCGTTGGTCAAACAGAGGAGAACGACCTTGCAAAAGAGCAGCTTGAGTCAAGTTACTGACTTTCGTCAAAATTTGGTCAGCGCCTTTAAATTTGATATTCATTGCCATCAACCGATTCAGATAGCTAGCTTGGGAATATAAATCTTCTGCAAAAACCCAAGGCGCTGTTTGTACTGCTGTCCAAACTTCTGGTTTTAAAAGTTGTGGTAAGTCAACAGCACACTTTTGAAAGGAAATTAAATAAGCTTGCAATGCATCTTGATTGGTGACAGAGCCATATAAACTATTAATTAGCATCGGCTGATTTTTTGGGCCGCCAAAACAAGGGTCGCCACCTTCACCATTTAAAACTACTTCTACGCTTTCTCTCGCCAGTCGTCCCAGCAACAGGTTGGGAACAGTTAATGGGTCGCCAATGGGGTCATCTAAATAAGCCATTGTTTCCGGCAGGCGTGACCACATATCCTTAAAAGTAATTTCTAAAATGTGGTGCTGCGTCTGACAATGGGATGCAACGAGACTGGAAAATTCTAACTCATTGGGACATTCTGAACCAAAATGAATCGAGAAGGTGTGGACTGGTGCTTTGTGGAATTTTGCTACTAAAGCAGTGATACTGCTAGAGTCCAAACCACCAGAAAGAAAAACGCCAACGGGTTCATTAGCTGGTGGTAAATATTCTTGAACAACTTGCTCTAGAAGTTCTCGCAAGCGATCGCCATGCCATGCTAAGGGTCGATCGCTTGCTATAATCTGTTCTTGAAGCTGCCAATAAGCTGTAGCTTTGTAGTCAGGAAATTCTAAAACAGTTCCAGGTCGCAGTTCTCGCACCTGTTCCCAAAGGGTTCGTTCGCCAGGAACAAAAGCACAACAAAGATAATCTCGCAACGCCACCAAATCTAAATCGGATGAACGATGAGGTGCTAAAGTTCTCAGTTGAGGCGCAATCCAACGAACTGAACCAGTGGTAGTGTAATAGAGAGTACGCACACCGATGCGATCGCGAACCAATCTCAACACCTGTTTCTCTCTATCCCAAACCACCAACGCAAACATCCCCACAAGTTGGCTAAGACTTTCATTACCCCATCGTTCCCAAAGATTAGCCACCAGTTGCAGAGAACTTCCTTGAAAGCTATCCGGTTCAATTCCCAACTTTTGCAGCAATTGCACTCGGTTAGTTAACCAAACATCACCAACAACAACAAATCGTCCTCTAGAACTGATTGCTAATTTTTCTGTCGGCAATTCCGAAGTTGTGCGTGGTAAAATTACAGAAATTTTTTCATCTCGCCAAGCTATATCTTCATGATTTGCATCAACTGTTCCCCACGCTACGCGCCAGGTTGGGTTAGTTTTGATGAATTCGATTTTAGGAGATTTACGATTTTTAAACGCATCAAATAGCATGGGAAATTTTCAACGCATAATCAGTAAGAAGTCCACCTCCAACGCACTCGTTGCAAGCGAGGAGGGGGCTATAATGTAACTTATATTTTCTAGTGAATTTTAAAAATCCAAGCAAGATAAGTAAGTCGCTGTGAATATTTATCATCAGGTTCACGCAGGAGGCAGGAGGCAGAAGGCAGGAGGAAAGAGGGTTTTACTCCACTTTACTTTTATTAACATAGTTTGATTTTTCCCGCCTGTTCTACTTACAAGTTTTATAACCATGAAATTTTCCATTCTCCCTCAAATGACGCACCCTACAAAATTTAAAATTTTGCTTGACAAACTCAGGCTACATCATTAAACGGAAGTTTAGGTATTTGATTGTAAACTTCTGCATTTTCTTCAAGAGCTTGACGTATATCGTATTGCGTTTGTAAATTCAACCAAAACTGAGCGCTGCTACCAAAATAGCGAGATAAACGCAACGCTGTATCTGCTGTAATACTGCGTTTTCCAGATAAAATTTCACTAATTCGTGTCTGAGCTACACCTATATCTTTGCTTAATCGATAAGGGGTAATATTTAGTGGCTCTAAAAATTCTAGTTGTAGGATTTCCCCAGGGTGAATATTTGGCAGACGGGTGTTATTCATAATTATTGACCTGCATTAGTGGTAATCTACTATTTCAACTTCCGAGGCATTATTCTCATCCGTCCAAACAAAGCAAATTCGCCATTGATCGTTAATACGAATGCTGTACTGCCCTTTCCTGTCGCCAACTAACTTTTCTAAACGATTACCAGGTGGAGAGCGCAAATCGCTAATTGACGTTGCAGCCTCAAGGATGAGCAGTTTTCGGAAAGCAGTTTTTTGGATATTGGGCGGATACTGAGAAGATGTAAAGCCGTCAAAGATAAGCTTTGTCTCTTCAGATTTAAAACTAACAATCACAATACTATCGCTTTGCGTTACTATCGTAAAGCGTTAGTATACACTTCAAGGCAACTCGCATTAACTTAATTTGTGTGATGCCAAGTGTGATTCCTGCGAAAAGCTATCTAGCTTTAGAAAAATTACTTCAAAATGCCTTCTGCCTCTTGCCTCCTGAATTCTTAGAGGATGTTTGAAAAGTCTGTAGTAGTGTATCGAATATTTGTTTACCCCACCCTAACCCTCCCCGTATGTATTGGGGAGGGAACTAGATTTTCCTGTTTCCCCCCAATACATCGGGGGGATTAAGGGGGGTAATGTGACTTGTGTGTACACCGTAGCCAATGCATCGGGGGGATTAAGGGGGGTGAAAATGCGATTAAACACAGCCAAACACTTTTAAAACAACCTCTTATAAAGATCCAGCAATCATCCCAGCAAGTAAAATAAAACCAATCCACACATTTTGCCGGAACATTTCACCATAAGCAGAATTAGGTAAGTATCGCTCTCTTAATCGCAGAGACTGCCAAACCCATCCGATAGTAGCAACTGCAAGGCTAATCCAGAAAGCTAAGTGCAGATGTATAACTACGCCTAACCAAGACAACAACAAGATTGTGCCAGCAAAGAAAATTCCAATAGCGAGAGGGGCATAATTACCAAAAAAAAGGGCGCTAGAATTAACACCAATGCGGCGATCGTCTTCCTTGTCGCTCATGGCGTAAACTGTATCAAATCCCAATGTCCACAATACAGTTGCGCCCCAAAGCAACCAAGTTGGTTGAGAAATGCTTTGCGTTACCGCACTCCAACTAATCAAAACCCCAAAACCCCAAGCGATGGAAAGCACCAGTTGCGGTACGGGAAACACCCGCTTTGCACCTGGATAAAGCAAAATTACAGGCACTGCTGCCACGCATAACCAGAAACTCAAGGGGTTAAGATAAAAGGCCAAGACTGCTGCACATGCTAGCGAGACGATCGCAACTATAATTCCAACTTTCACAGATAAGGCGCGAGAAGCAAGGGGGCGATCGCGTGTTCTCTCCACTTCTGGATCGATATTCCGATCCCACAAATCGTTGACAACACACCCAGCCGCACTCGTGGCCAGAGTACCCAATATAATCACACCAACCAGAGGTAAAGGCGGTTTTCCTGAAGCTGCCAAAAACACAGCCCAAAGGGCAGGAATCATTAAAATTAACCGCCCTTCTGGTTTATGCCAGCGTAAAAGCCGGATAATTACAAGCCAAATTGGTGACTGGGGGCGTTCTGGTGTCGTTAGCATAGGATTGATTGATGGGGCATTGGGCATTGGGCATTGGGCATTGGGCATTGGGCATTGGGGATTGGGGATTGGGGATTAGTTATTTCTCCCCTTGCTTTTTTACTCCTATTCCCTATGCCCTATTCCCTATGCCCCATTCCCTATGCCCTATTTTTTAATTCACACTTCTTTACATCTATAGAATAACGTTATTTGTTATTTGTAAAAACATAACCCAAAGTGGCAACTTTAAATATCTTTAAATAGTCACTGCGGTTATAAATAGTAGGGTGAATATACATAGCTCAGTTACCCTCGATCGATCTGAGTTGGGAATGCTGAGTATTTTTTAATTTACTCAATATTCAGCACTGGCTCAACGCCCTGCTACCGCTAACAGCACTCAGTCTGAGCAAGTGTGTTGTCATAAATATCAGTGCTAGCTACCCCGACGTATCACCGTTTGACATCATTTCTTAATAAAGAGAGAAAACTAGATGCTGAATTTAGTTTCTAGCTGGGAGAGTATTCCAACTCAACCATCTAAGCAACATCGGATTATTGCTGCCATTGACCTGGGAACAAATTCTCTACACATGGTAGTAGTCAAGATTGACCCTACACTACCAGCTTTCAGCATTATTGCTAAAGAAAAGGAAACCGTAAGGCTTGGCGATCGCAATCTTACCACTGGAGAACTCAAGCCAGAGATAATTGAAAAGGCGATCGCTGCTTTAGGACGCTTTCAAGAAGTTGCCAAAACTATCAACGCTGAAACAATCATCGCTGTGGCAACTAGTGCTGTGCGAGAAGCCCCCAATGGTAAAGCTTTTTTGCACACAATAGAAACGGAGTTGGGTTTAAGCGTTAACTTGATTTCTGGTCAAGAAGAAGCGCGGCGAATTTATCTTGGCGTGCTGTCGGGGATGGAATTTAACAACCAGCCCCACATGATTATTGATATTGGCGGTGGTTCCACAGAATTAATTTTAGGCGATAGTCACCAAGCCCGCATTCTCACCAGTACTAAAGTTGGTGCAGTGCGACTCACTAGCGAGTTAATCACTACTGACCCCATCAGCACCACTGAGTTCCAATATCTGCAAGCTTATGCACGCGGAATGTTGGAACGTTCTGTAGAAGAAATCTTAGCAAACCTAGAGTCTGGGGAATCTCCGCGTTTGGTGGGTACGGCGGGCACAATTGAAACCCTGGCGATGATTCATGCACGGGAAAAGTCGGGTGTTATTCCTTCCACTCTCAATGGCTACCAATTTAGTCTTCAAGACTTGCAAGAGTTGGTAAATCGCTTGCGCAAACTGAGTAATTCCGAAAGGGCTGAAATTCCTGGTATGCCAGAGAAGCGCCCTGAAGTTATCCTCGCTGGTGCAGTCATATTACAGGAAGCAATGACCCTTTTGGGTAGTGAATCGGTAACAGTTTGTGAGCGTTCTCTGAGGGAAGGCGTAATTGTAGACTGGATGTTAACCCACGGTTTAATTGAAGATAAGCTGCGCTATCAAAGTTCAATTCGGGAACGGAATATCCTCAAACTCGCAGATAAATACCATATCAATTTAGAATACAGCGATCGCGTGGCAAAATTTGCCGAGAGTTTATTTGACCAAACTCAAGGTACTCTACATCATTGGGGAACTGATGAACGACAAATGCTGTGGGCAGCTGCAATATTACACAATTGCGGTCATTATATCAGCCATTCGTCTCACCACAAGCACTCTTACTATTTAATTCGCAATGGTGAATTACTTGGTTATACAGAAACCGAGATTGAAATTATTGCCAATTTAGCGCGTTATCATCGCAAATCGCCGCCCAAGAAAAAACATGAAAACTACCAAAATTTGCTGACCAAACAACAACGACAAATTGTTAGTCAATTAAGTGCGATTTTAAGATTGGCAGTAGCATTAGATAGACGACAAATTGGTGCAGTTGCTCAAGTGCAATGTGAGTATTATCCACAACTGAAGCAGGTCAATCTGCTAATTTTTCCATCTCAATCAGATGATGATTGTGCTTTAGAACTTTGGAGCTTAGATTATAAAAAAGGAGTGTTTGAAGAAGAATTTGGAGTGAGATTAGTAGCAAGTTTAGAAAAGTCTAATATTACTAACTTCTCTTAAAAATTAGGGTGCGTTACACTGTGTTAACGCACCTACACATAGCTGATATTTATGGTTGCGATCGCTAATCAGCTTGAGAAGTTAGTTCCAATATAAAAGCTTCAGGTAAAAATCAGAAAATTTATCTAATAACTATTAGCATTATATTATACAACAAAAATCTTAATTAAATTTGCCAAGTGTATGAAAATAAAATATATATCTAACTTTGACATCCAACTTAAGGATGAATTTATAACTATCCCAAGAACCATTTAAAAACAAAAAATAGTAGTTAGAATAGAGCTAACAATCTATGAAATTTAGGTTATGTTGCTAGTGGATATCTAAGCCGGGAAACTTAGATATCCTTATATAAAATTTCAATAGTTTAATAAGTAATCAAGCAGACATAATATTGACTGGAGTTTAGACTAATTTTACCCATCAAACCGCTAAACCCTTATCCAGACAAGCTTTGATAATTTCTAGGCTTGATATAATTCCGAAGTCTAAAATGCTAGGACTTACGCATTGACAGAATCATGATTATGTGTATTAAAGTCCAACTTCTG
>NZ_JAVRCD010000108.1:0-14772 GCF_034530895.1 Nostoc sp. DedQUE08 | reverse complement strand
CGCCTACATTTGTGATGACCCGTAGCCAAAAATGGATAAAGTCGAGCTTAGAGGATGTCTGAAAAGTTTTTGAGAGGTAATTTTAATCACGCAAGTTGTTTGAGCATCAGACGAATCATCGCAACGTAAACAAAGGTTTCTGTCGTTTCCGGTAAGATTTCATAATCTTTACTTAATCGTCGACACCAATTAAACCAACCAAAAGTCCTCTCAACAAGCCAGCGTTTGGGTAATACAACAAAACCCTTCTGTTCTTCGTGGCGGGTGACAACACTTACAATCCATCGATAGATATCAATCACCCAATGCTGAAAACCCTTACCACGATAGCCGCCATCAACCCAAATTGTGATTAAACGACGGAAGCGATGCCTACGGCGGGCTACGCCTACGCGGACTTGATCGAGTTTGGAAAAAACTAGTTTGGCACCTGCTTGCTCGCTAACATTGGCAGCAGTGATGACAACAACGATGAGTAAACCAAGTGTATCAACAAGTATATGGCGTTTTCGTCCCTTAATCTTTTTGCCAGAGTCATAACCAACTTCTTGCGATACCAAAGTTGGCTGTTTCAATGCTTTTAAGGTCTATTCAGCTTTCCCAACGACTGTAACAGACTTTTGACTGTCTCTTCCAACGAATCGGAATATACCCGACCAATGCGACACCGAACAGCCCCGCCGCAGGCATCGCAAATCATCCGCATCTGCTCACACTCGGCAGGCAAGTAGTTGTACGACTTCAGGTACTGCAATCCAACCGTATATTCCCCATCCCAAGTTCTGACGGTGCAACTGAATTCGCTCACATGGTTGACAATTCCCCAACACCCACCTTTACCTCTCAGTTCCGGGTTTTATGCGGCAAGGGTTTGGCACACTTCAACAATCTAGTAGCTGTTTATGTATCACATGTAGACAAGATAGTTTTTACCGTCCTGTTTCACCTATCTGATCTGCATCGTCTGCTACTCCATTGCGAAAGCGTACTTCTAAGCCGTGTTCTTTTTCCCAGTCACACTCAGCTATCAACTCAAAGGTAGCAATATGCAGGTCATACTCAACGTGGGGCGGCACATAGATATATGAGAAAGTGACCTGCTCCCAGACCTGAATGGGATTAGCCAACAGAGGCATATATTCATCTCCAATCATCTCACGATATACATTATAATTTTGCAACACCAGAGGAGCAGTGATGCGTAACACATCGGGTGGCAAGGCTAGAGCTTGCCGAATAGCTTCACGCTGAAGCGATGAAAGTTCCCCAACCTGCCCCTGTTCAAAATCCACACAAATCGGTACACGGCGATCGCCTAAAACAGCACATTGTGCTAAAGTCCAGTGGTTATCTTCGATTATAATCTGTCCAAATTCAGCATCGTAGTAACTCTTTGGGGGTTTCATCATCGAATGGTACTACCTTTATTCATCAAAATTATGAAAAAATATGTTGATCTTTGTTCGTAGTTAGCTGATGACAGTACTGGCACCTATCCTTGAAAAAACTGTGGGTAAGATTCGCTTTTGTGTAGATGATGTCAAAAGCCCAGAGGAGCGATTACCTGTAAAAAGTGCGAAATTTCAGTTAGAAAAGCAATTAGGGAAACAACTGCTGGCATTTAGCCATAATGATACGTTTGAGGTAATTCCAGACCAAGGTATTCATTCGCTGGCGCTTGCTGTTCACACTGCCTTTAGCGAACACCGCCCGTTATTGTTAACACCTGACATTATTTGGATAACATTATCACAAGGATTTGCTCAACATATCAACAATCATGCAGAAACATTGCGATCGCGCTTGGTTAATCACCAGGGGAAACAACAACTGATAGTTGAAACTCGACAAATACCCAGCCATCCCCAGCACTGGAGTCAAGCAGTTCAAGAATGGGCATTGCATATCCGCAATTATGTAGGAGCGGATTTATATCGATTGCTAGAGTGTAACTTCAGTACTACAACACCCATCACTCACATAGCTAGTCATGTCGTAATTATCAATGCCTTCCAAAAATATTTTGACTATGTAATGTACTGCGTGTGTGGCATTCCTGAGATTACGCTGTTGGGTACTGTAGAAGATTGGCAAAGTATCAGCGATCGCGTTCAAATGATGGCTGAGTATGATTTAGACTGGTGGACTGCTCGTTTAATGCCAATTTGCCGAGAATTTGTGGAAACAGCTTCAGGCAGCACATTACACAAGCACCTATTAATTGGTCGGAATTTTATACAAACTTTTCTGATGCAGTTCCCAAAGAACACATTCAAATCCTGGAGCGATTTGATGGAGCCATACTTTATGCTAATAGCGGTCATTCTTGGCAAATTCCAAGTTCTCGTTTTCCCGTAATCTACTGATGCGTAAGCGTAGCCCGCCGCAGGCATCGCTGATTAGTTGCATCTGCTGACATTCCGACTCCAGGTAGTTCAGTGGCTTCAAGTGGTCGATTCTCACGGTGTATTGTCCATTCCACGTTGTCACTGTACAGCTGAACTCGCCTACATGGTTGACAATGCACCAATTCCCGCCTTTTCCTCGTAAATTAGGATTATCCTTAGCAATGATTTGGCACACTTCTCCGACACAGTAAGGATTTGGCGCTTTGGTGCGCTCCATTATTCGATCCACCACATCTTTTACAATTCTACAGTGGTAGGGTGCAAAGGTGAAGAAAATGCGGCTTTCTCTGACCCTTTTAGTTAAATTGATAAACATTGATATTTATATTACAGTACAATTTTGATTAACCCAATTATCAGGAATTCTTTCTAAAATACCAGAACCAAATACCTTATTCATTTCTAAATATTCTAGATGAACATAACCAATATGACAGTGACAAGTTTGGTTGGTACAAGGTTGTTCAAACAAAGCTATTTCCCAGGTAGAATCGTAAATATTACCAATTGCTGTTTTAATAAAATGACATCGGTACATTGTCCCGTCACCATCAACAGAAATCACTGATTCTCCAGCCCGACAAGAATACCCAAAGCTAGGATAATGTTGAGTGTTTAATTCATATAACGGGTCAATAGATTGAAAGAATTCTCGATTTTCTGGTGATAAATTAGGAAGTTCAGCTTTCACAGCATTAATCCACAAATAAACGTGGTTTGGTAACTCCTGACGTAAAGCGGCTATTTCTGTTTTAAACTTGGGAAAACCGACAACTCCAACGCTGAATTTTATATTTTTGTTGTCTAGATTGAGGCATTTTTGTAAGAAGCGATCGCGTGACACCCATTCTGAATGAAAAGTTGCCCAAAGCGCCAATTTATCTTTGTTACATTCCTCTACCCAATCTAAGTGACAAGATAGATTAGTTTGAATTGCTGCTTTATTAACATTGGGTAATTGCGTTAATTTTATCAGTGCTTGCTGATAGTAAGAATGGATTAATGCTTCTCCCCAAGGAGTAAACAGAATTGAAAATTGATGTTGGGAATGTTGGAAAATAAAATTGACAAATCGTTCTAAAGATTGTTTATCAATTGCCAATTCTGCGGCTGTTTGTTGGCGTTTAGCAAAGGGGCAATATTCACAACCGTAGTTGCAACTCATTAAAGGGCCGCGATAGAGGATGGTGAGGTGCATATTAGTTTTAAAGTTTAAAATTTAGTTTTTAGGATAGATGTTTACCCTACTATTTTAGAAAAATTTATATTTAAATTATTCGGCTACTGTGCAGTAGCGATCACCTTCATATTCATAAACTCGATTACCTTCTGCAATGACACGAACATCCATTTCCCAAAGCAATTCAAGCATTTCATCAGTTACATAAGTTTCTGATATATTGAGGATATCCAATTGGTTGATTATAGGAGAATTAAGTAAAAGTTCTGCTCCTTCATCAGTTAAATTTCCGAGAGAAATGTCAAACACTTGAATTTTTTGCAAAACTGGTGCTTGAACTATTTCACGAACTATCTCATTACTATATTCACTATTGCGTAGCCCTAAATATATAAGATTAGGGAATAAATCTCCATAAAGAAGAGGAGCTAAATCTTCAACAGAACAAGTGCATCTATAGTTAAGGCTACCCAACCATATTTCCAGATGTTCTAATGCTGGCAATTGAAGAGAGTACAATTGTAATAGAGATTCTTTCCGCAGTCCTCCTGTTTCTATGATCAGAGCCTTTAATTTATTATGTCGTGTTGGATTGAACATCCTATGAGTATTACCACCACGAATCTTTAATATTTCTAAATTAGGGTACGCTTCTAATACTGGGCTGATATAGTTATGGCTCATTTGAGAAATCATCCACTCATCATCTGTGACATCGCCTATGAATACAGCCTTGAGATTAGTTAATTTATCCTGAGCATTCACAAGAAAATTAACAATATTTTGTGATGAATCACTTTCAAAAACGTCTGAATGCCACATTCCGAAAACTAACGCTTCTACCTGGTCAACTCGTGAATCTTCTAAAAGTAATTCAAGTTTATCTGCAATAAATTCGTCTCCATCTCGATTAGTTCGGAAAGCGTATGCAGTTCCTACAGGGTCAGTTATACCAACCTGTGGATCATACTCTTCTACTTTGCGATTTGCAAATTTTTGGGAGTGCGATGTTATGAAACTCGATCCTTTACGTTTCTCTAGTTCCCAGCGTTCTTTTAAAAACCAAGGTTTATAACTTTGCAAAGCCGCTATAGCTTGAGGTTCATTTCTTTCACTTAGTAAAACACAAGCATATCTTCGTAGCCTTCCTGATTTATCTTGTAAAGATTGAATTATCAAATCTAGACCTGATGCACCATATTGAAGTGCATCATTCAGTGCTTCTTCTCGGTCTTCTATAAACTGACTCAATAAACGTCTCTTGACACCTTCGATACCACCTAATACAACATCATAAATAGGTGCTGTTTCTCCTCCAAGCACTGCATCAAATTCTCTGGGTTGATTTTGATTGTTTGTCATATTTTCTCCAACGGTAGATGTAATGTAAATATCTGTAAAAACGCGATCAATTGCTTCTCTACAAATATTTTTTAAACCCTACTATTTCAATTCATAATTCTGCATTAATTCCTGCACTTTCTCAGAAAATAACCACGCGCCAATAGTGTCAGAACGCTCAATTCCAAATTCAGTTAACTGCAAAATATCCTCATTTTTTATCGCCAAATTCAAAGCAAGCAGTTCTGAAAAATCTGGAAAATCAGCGTATACTTCACTACCAAATTGCCGACGATAAATGGCACAATTCAATCCTTTATCGGAAAGCAAAGATAACAAAATATACCGCCGACGTTGTTCTTCAGCATTTAGTTGAAAGCCATAGTGCGCGTATTCAAATAACTCATCGGCTGTTTGAATATATGCTTGTAAAATCTCGCTGATTCCCTTTGCTCCCACTGCATATTCGTTGGAATAGTGCAAAGTATTAGTATAGGAACGTGCGCCACAACCTAAACCAATCATACTGTCGGCTTGACAGCAGTAGACGGGAGATAAGGGAGAAAGATTGCTAGATTGTCCCTCTTCTAAGCGTCGAAACATCCGCATGGAAACTTGCGTATATCCTTGTGACAATAATAGCGATCGCCCTTCCCGATAACAAGCTAAACGAATATCGTCCCATTCTCGATCTGTGCGTCCCAAACCTGTGAGCGATCGCACGTATAATGGATATAGATAAATTTCCTCTGGTTTAAAGCGCAAGGTAGCTTGTATTGATTGCAACCAACTATTTACTGTTTGTCCGGGTAAACCGTAAATCAAATCAATATTTAGAGTGGGAAATCCCATTTCTTTTATCCTTGTCAGCGTTGCTTCTACCTGAGTAGTAGATTGACGGCGCTGGGTTGCTAAGACTTCCGAATCGATGAAGCTTTGGACACCAATGCTAACACGATCGACGGCGTGCGATCGCAACAACTTTAACTTATCCTCAGTGGCGGTTTCTGGCGAAACTTCCACAGAAATGGGAATTTCCTGTAACTTTGCACCCATCGTACTTTCAGCAATATTGAGAATAGTTTCGAGGTGCTGAATCGGTAATTGGGTGGGAGTTCCGCCACCAATAGCGAACCTAGCAAATGACGCATCACCCAACACCGCCTTCATTCGTTGCGCCTGTCGCTGTAAGGTGCGGACATATTGACTCATAAAATCTTCATTGTGGCTGACTGTGGTAAACAGGTTGCAGAACCCACAACGCATTTCACAAAACGGTATATGTATGTAGAGAAACAGCGCTTGTCTATCTTGCTGCGCCCAAAGTTCTGGGAGATGCACAGGTGGAGTGAGGGGACGGTAAGCTGTTTTGTGGGGGTAAGAATAGACGTATGCTTGATAAGGAGACTCGGTAATTTTCGATTTAAGATTTTGGATTGTCAGCATAAGATTTAAAAGAATTTAGAACTCTGCGCCGGTCACTGAGCGTAGCCGAAGTGCTGCGCCTTTGCGTGAGTTTTCATAAAATAAACTCTGCATAGGGAACAGTCCAAACCACAGGATGGCTAAGTCGATGTCCAGTGTAACCATCTTCACCATAAGTTGTCCCGTGGTCGGAACACAGAATGCAAAAAGTAGAATGCCTTTGTCGTATAATATTCCAGAGTTTGGCTAATTGGCGATCGACATATTCCAAAGCTGCGGCGTGAGATTCAATGGTATCGATTTTATCTTTGGTATTGGGAAGATAGAAATAATTTGGTTGATGCAAAGCAGAAATATTTATAAATAAAAATATGCGTTGATTATTTGGCGTTTTTTCTAAAATTTCTCGCGCCAAATTTACCTGATTTTCTGTAGATTGGGGGTTAGTAACACCTAATTCTGGACTCCAATAACTTTCAGCAAACATTGAGGGAATTACATTACCTAAAGGGTTGCGTTTGTTGAAAAAACCAACTCCACCAATGCAAACTGTATGATATCCCTTTGCAGCTAATCCATTAACAATATTTGAGCTATCTAACACACAAGTTGTATCAGTTGTCGTAGTACTTCCTTCAAATCCCAAAGCAAAAAGACGGGGGTGAATTCCAGGTGTTACAGGTGTGGGTAAAAAGCCTGCGAAAAACGCATGATGAGAAGCATAAGTGAAGTTTCCGGGTGAATGACGTTCTTCCCAACCTGTTTTAGGGAGTACTTTTGCTAAGTTTGGAGTGCGTTTTTCTGCGAGTAAATCTTTGGCTACGTCGTAACGTAATGTATCTAAGGTGATAAATAAGATATCATGAGTTCCGACGATTTGATTGATGTTGAACATGGTAATAAAAATTATGTTCTATAAATTTTAAAATTACCTGTTTTGTATTTATGGATGATAGCGTTGATTTTATCTTTGTCATACTCCAAAGATGTGCGCTCTTTAGAGTTAGTGTAACTATATATTGCATCTCGTTCAAAACATTCTGCGATTGCATACATTAGAGTTGTCAAACTTGAGAAGAATGTCCTTCCTTTTAAATGTTGAATAGAAAAATTTTCATCCTTATCATTGAAATGAAATACAGGATATGTTATTTCATCTATGCTAACAACATAATAATCACCTCCTAATTGATGAGAAAATAAAAAAATACGAAGAAAATTAGATAGACAACCACGTATTCTTAAGTTTTGAAAATCAGTTATTGCTTCTTCTAAAGAGCTAAATCCTCCTATAATACCATTCCATGTAGCAAAGCCAAATCCTATATCATCAGATAATCCATTTCGCCATTGATATAGCTCATATAGTTCTTCTGGTAACTTAAAAGGTAAATCTTTAGTTATTTGATCAATTTCTTTACGGGTTAAACCTGGTTGTAAAAGCAAAGCAATTTCTGGATCTTTTTCTTCTAAGCTTTTTAATATTCTGTTTAAAGATTCTGTTAAAATAGAGCTTTTTACCCTTTTATTTCCTCCTAAAACTACACCATAAATAGGAGGTGGCGCTTCTCCACCAAGTACTGCATCAAATTCCCCAGGTTGATTTAAATTGTTGTTCATTTTGGTTAATCCTAATTTATAGTCACACCCTACATTTATTTTGCCAAAATCGCCTTAATTTCACTGGTATAAGTATCCATTCCATTCCATAAAATACCCGGTAACAAATCGCCAAAAGCATTAATCTCTAAAATCGCGTGAGTTTTCCAATCTGGTAAAATTAGTAAATCAACTCCACAATATAAACTATTAGGAAATAACGCTGCTGCTTGTTCGCAAGTTCGCTTCATTATCTCCCAATTTTCTACACCAAGTTTTGCTAAAAATTCCTCAGTATTTCCCCGTTCATTTCCCAAATGCAAATTTGTCATGGGACTTTTACCAAGGCGAACAACGATATGCTGTGCTTCACCATTAATAACCACCACACGCACATCAAAACCACATTCTTGTAAATGTGCTTTGGGTAGCCATTCTTCAGCTTGTACGCCTTCTGCTGTCAAAATGTTGATAATATCGGCAATTTCTTCGCGGTGAGTATAGTGCCTAATTTTCCGGGAGTTGTAAAGCAGAGTTTGCCCATTTTCTCGCACTCGTTCAACAGTGGTAATAGCTGATTCAAAACGCGAATTTGCACGGTAAGCAACGACTCCAGAAGCGGCGGAACCGTGAGAAAGTTTGACGAATACTCGTTCTATTCCCTGCATTTGCATTTGTTCGCGTAAATGTTCGTAATTGTGGATTTTACCAAGCGATCGCGGAACGGGGATATTATGACGGCTGAATCTTTCGTGACAAGCAGGTTTGTCAAACATCACAGCGATATCTTGGGGATGGTTCATAAACTCGCCATTTGTGAGAAGGGGAGTAAGCTGTGTTTCCCATTTTTGCAACAGATACCGCCAGCCTAAATACCACTGTCGCGGATAGAGGATGAGTCCTTTATCAAATTCTAATTTTGTCGCGGCTTCTGCACTGATATGTTGATGACTGGAAGTAGAAAAAATTTCCCTACTCCCTTCTGCAATGATGGCTTTATCAACATCAAAGTTTTTTTCTGGAGAGTCGAAGCGGATAATAGTGTTGGGTGTATTGAATTGTTCGAGAGTTTGTTTTCCTGCTATTAAGTCGGCGTAATCTACTACCGTGGCTGGTGGTAAGTTGAAATGGGCGATCGCTTGTTGGAAGAAACCGACACGGCGGTTTTCGGGGTTAGCGATGAGGATGAAGTTTAGCATTATCTAATATATTATTTATTCGTGGAGGGCAGAATAGCGATCGGCAAATTCAGATTCTTCATTACTCATGCAAAGCAGAGTATCGCGATCCTCCACATCCTCTTTCGATTTCATCCTCTTGATCGTCTGCAATCACCTGACAATTAAGCTGTAACAATCGTTTAACCATACTTTCTGATACACAATTTTTAGAAATGTTGAGGGTGTGAAGTTGATTTTTGTTCATGACTTTAAGTTATTATTATGAAATATGTTTATTAACGCTAAAAGTTATGGCGATAAGACTTCTGTGATTCCGCAATTACTCGACACTTCAGTTTAGATAACTTATCCACCATGTCTGGAGATAAATGATTCTTACTAACGTTGAGAGTATGTAAACGATTTATCACTCGACTATTAAATAAAGTTTCAGCACCTTTATCTCCCAAATCTCCATCCGAAAAGTCAAGTCCAATTAGGCGATTTAGTATGCCTGAATTGACCAGGGAAGAAGCAATATCGTTATAATCTTTACCACATCTCAAGCCTAAATATCTTAATTTAGGAAAACAAGTAGCAGAGTAAATATGTTTTAAATAATTTATATCTATATTTCGTCGTATGTTAATGGGAACAAAATTGTGACACCCTAAATCAAGATACTCTAATCCAGGTAATTCAAGTTTGCCAAAGTTCTGAATAAAAGCACTACTATCAATAATTAATGTCTTCAAATTATTGTGTTGTACGTTGTCAAAAATAATGCCACAACACCCTCTTATTTCTAGTAAGTTGAGGTTAGGATAAACTTTTAAAACTCTGCTGTGATCTCTTATCACTCTAGAATTATTACCAAGAAAAATGGACAAAGCTTTGAGTCCAGTCAAATACTTGTAATTCTCTAATAGAATCTCAAAAATTATACGATTTTCTTCCCCGTCAATTTTTATAGCTATTGCTTGAAGCTGATTAACTTGGGAGTATTGTAATAGTAAGTTAAATTCTTCAATAGTCTTCAATTCATATCCGATACTTGCTGTATTAATAAGAGGATATCTAGGGTTAAAATCCTGAATTACCCAATCTTTTAAAGTGGTAAATAGCTCTAGCTTATCAAAATTAGATAATACTTGTTTTATCTTGATTCGTGAACCTTTCAAGAATGGCTCTTCTACCTTTTCTTCCAATAAATTATAGGCAAGACTCCGCACCTGTCCAGAAGAATCATTTAAGGCTTCAATTATTAAATCTAAGCCTTCCTTACCGTAATTTGCTGCCTGAGTAATGCCTATACATCGTATTTCTGCAACCGAATTTCTCAACAGAGTTTTTACCCCTCCGATTCCTCCTAAAACTACACCATGAACTGGTGGTGGCAATTCTCCACCAAGTACTGCGTCAAATTCTCCGGGTTGATTAGAATTATTATTCATAGCTAAAATTGAACTAATTAAGAGAAAGTTTCTGAACCCGCGCAGGCGGGTTTTGTCTGTGTAGCCGCGACTTCCAGTCGCCCATTACTGTAAATTTCACTCAGAAACAGAACAATAGCGGCCATCGATGTAGCGATCGTCATCTTCTTTTTTCTGATTATTTGCCAAAACACGTACATCCAAACCAGAGAATTTATCAATCATTTCCTGGGATAAAAAGTTTTCTGAAATATTGAGAATATCAAGATTATTTATCGCCGAACAATTTAGTAATTCTTCCGCACCAGCATCAGTCAGCGTTCCCATTGAAAGGTCAAGTACGCTGATATAATCAAGAATTGGAGAACCTACAATAACGCTGACTATTTCATCGGTAAATTGGCTATTGCGTAATCCTAAATAAACTAGATTGGGAAATTTTTCTGCAAAAATAATCGGATTTAAATCTTCAACCCAACAATCTCCGCCGTAATCTTCACTACCAAACCATAATTCTAAATGTTCCAATACTGGCAGATTCATCTGACAAATTTGGGCAACAGTATCCCGACTTAAACCCCCAGTTTCAACAATCAACGCTTTGAGGTAATTATGTCGTATCGTCAGACTAAATTGTAAACGATCGCCTCCACGAATTTGCAAAATTTCCAGTTTAGGATAAGCTTGCAAAATGGGACTTATATCACTTTGTTGAATCCAAGATATTTCCGAATCCTCAGAAGTAAGATCGCCAATAAAAACAGCTTTGAGATTAGTTAAACGTTGTTTAGCATCAACTAAAGCTTGGACAATACTACTTGAATCAGTCTGTGATGTTTCTGCCCACAAACCAAACACTAAAACTTCTAATTTGTCGGCGTTGGTTTCTTGCAGAAGTCTACTAAGTTTCCTGGGTAAATTATCATTATTTTCATATTCAAACCTGAGAGCATAAGCATTGTTAACAGGTTCAACAATACCTACATTTGCATCAAACTCTATAACTTGCCGATTAGCAAATTGAGTAACACGATCATTTTTATACCCTTGATACTCGTTAAATCTCTCTTCTAAGTTCCAAGGTTTATATGCTTGCAAAGCTTGTTTGACTTGCCGTTCTGTTTTTTGTTTTAATAGTCGATAAGCAAAACGCTGTACCAATCTCGATTTATCTTGCAATGCTTGAATTAATACATCCAACCCTGCATCACCATATTTCAAGGCTTCGCTGAGTGCAGCAATTCGGACTGTAATCACAGGATTTGATAAAGAACGTTTAACCCCCTCAATTCCTCCTAAAACAACTCCATCCACAGGAGGCGGAGATTGTCCTCCCAACACTGCATCATAATCTCTGGGTTGATTTTGGTTGTTTGTCATGGCGTTTTACCTTTTGAGTCCTTATTAGAATTCCCAAAAATGCGGAATACGCATACATTAATCTCTCAAGTAAAAATACGAGCAACGTAGACGATCGAGGAATGGGAATGTTTTCTATGGAAAGCCTTTTAGGATTTTTGGCGTTACTTTTGATTGTTCCAGCAATTAGCGCTGCGATCGCAACCACTGCCAATATGACCAATCACCTCACCAACGGAACGGATATCAAATTCAGGTGGACGAGAGATTTAAAATGTAGAAGTGTAACCTTGTCCATCCCCGCTTAACAAAAGGTTTAGCAGAATTATTTGCTATGCCTGCTATAGTTATGTTGTCTTTAAGCAAGTCCCCACACTTTAATAGTTTTTTCCCAACTGCTACTACTAACCAGATTCTGCCCATCTGGGCTAATTGCAAGACTCTTAATAAGAAGAGATTGATACCCTCTTAGCGCGTTCATCTGCTGTCCGGTTTGCAAATCCCATACTTTGATTGTATTTTCCTCACCGCCGCTAAAGAAGGTTTGTCCGTCTGGGCTAATCGCTACACAATTAACTTGGGTTTGATCTCCAATAAGAGTGTAAATTTCTTTTCCCGTTTCCAAATCCCACACTTTAATAGAACCGTCCCAACTACCGCTGACAAGAGTTTTTTTATCACCAGTGAGGGCAACGGAGGTAACTGCTTTTGAATGTCCCTTCAAAATATGGATTTGCTTTGCTGTGGGTAAATCCCATACGGTGATGCTGTTGTTCTGACTGCTACAGACCAATATTTGTCCGTCTAAGCTGATTGCGAGACAACAAATCTCACTCTGATGAGCATAGAAGTTGTAAAGTTCTTTTGCCATCTGCCAATCCCAGGCTTTGAGTGAATAGTCGCTACTAAAAAGAATTTGCCCATCTGGACTAACGACTAGAGCGTAAATCGACGTAAATCTTGCTTGTAACCTAGTACGCAAAGTGCTAATTTTTTTTCCAGTTTGCCAATCCAAAACCTTGATAAAATTCTTTTCCTGTCCAACGAAAAGAGTTTGACCATCAGGGCTAATGGCTAGGGAATTAATATAATATCCATCTCCGTCGAGCGTGCGAATTAAACGTCCTGTTGCAAACTCCCATACTTTGATTGTTGTGTCCCAACTGCCAGTGAAAAGAGTTTGACCATCAGGGCTGAAGACGACACAGCTAACAAACCTTGAATGACCTTCCAAGGTACGCAGACATGTAAGCTTTTGCCAAGGATTGTACTCGCGTAACGCCTGTTTTATAAGAGGTTCTTGTCTTTGCCTTAACAGCGAGTAAGCAGCCCACCTAACTTGTGTAACTTCATTTTGCAAAGCTTGGATGACTAAATCTAAGCCTGCATCCCCGTGCTGGAGGGCTTCTTTTAACGCTGCAATCCGATTTTGTGGGGCAGTACTGGCTAACCGTTGTTTGACTCCTGGCAGTCCTCCTAAAACTGCTGCATCGCCTGGGGTAGGTATTTGGCTACCTAAAACAACATCAAAAGGTCTTGGCTGGTTGGGATTTTGTGACATGATGGTTTCAGCTTGCACTACTGTCTATCATTCCCCTGGATTGATAAAATGCGATCGCTCTATTGCGCGTGTAAGTAACCGTCTAACCATGAAGATTGTGCGTAAATTATGTTAAATCTTATTGACTTAAACTAGTACATTTGTTTTAATTTATTGGCGAAAGCTCTCACGTATTTATTTGTACTAGTGCCAGTGTTAATTGTCGTTGGCTAGAATTTGGTACAACACGATCGAAACCCTAAAAAATCAAAAGAGTCTATTTATGGCTGAGTATCAAAAAATTGAGTATCGCATTGGTAAAGATGGGAAAATTACTGAAACAGTAATCAATTCTTCTGGTTCAAGTTGTACAAGTACAACATCGGGAATTGAAAAGGCTTTAGGAGAAGTTGAAAATCAAGAATTATTGCCTGAGTATTACGAAGGCGGTGAGGGCGATACAGTGGCACAAAACCAGTCTCTCAAACAAATCTAAGAGGGATGCAGATAGGAATGTTTTCTCTTTTAAGCCTTTTGACAATCGCAATAGGGATTTGCACTCTATTGTTGATTATTCCAGCAATTAGTGATGCGATCGCTCGCCAAGCAGACTTGGAAACTAACAAGTTAGAATTGGCGCGATGTCTAGCAACAAGCAGGTTAGCATCTACGCAAATTGAGTTACTAGAAAATGAACTAAAGGCAACACGCAAAAATTACTTAGAAGAGCAGCAAAAAATAGAACAGTTACTTGCTGAAAAAGCAGCGCTATATCAGGAAGGCTTGCGACTACATGAAGAATTGCAGCAGCAGCGTCTTGAACTGACAGACGAAATACGTTCTTCGACATTTGAGCAATTGCAGACATTGTTAACAAACTATCCCAGCATCCCTCAAATGGTGCAGGTTAAACCAGAATTACCTGCGAAAAATCTGCTTTCGATGTTTACCTCTTTAGATAACCTCCTCAATAAATGGGGTTACGAACAGATAGGGAAACCTTGGGAACAAGTACCTTACAATCCTCAAATTCATCAACCAGACACAGCAGATATTACTGAAGATGAGTTAGTTTACATCCGATTCGTTGGTTATCAACATCAAGGAAAAATTCTTGTCCCTGCGAAAGTTAGTCGCACTTTGCCCGGAGGAGGGAGATGAGGGGGATGAGGGAGATGAGGGAGATGAGGGAGCAGGGGGAGCAGGGGAAGCAGGGGAAGCAGGGGAAGAAGAACTATTGATTATTACCCAATTCTCCATACCCAATGCCCCATGCCCAATGCCCAATGACAAATGACAAATGACAAATGACAAATGACAAATGACA
>NZ_JAVRCD010000107.1:0-15046 GCF_034530895.1 Nostoc sp. DedQUE08 | reverse complement strand
CGCACCCATCTATAAGTTTGACCTAGTTTGGCGCATCTTCATACAGAATTGGTATAACTGACAAACTACTGTTGATATACCATAGCTTGTATTTCCTTTGCGTTCAAAAATGTTATAGCCTCGTTTACGAGTTAACTGTGTGTACTCTTGCTGAATTTGTTCTAGCGTTGCTCTTTGTGTTAAGGGGAATTCAGTTAATAGAATTCCCCCAATAAATGCACTAGACCAAACCACAAATTGGCTGTCTCCATGCTCTCCAATCACATAAGCATGAATGTCTTGTTTTGCAACATTCAGTTGCTTTCCAAGTTGATATCTCAGTCTAGCAGTATCAAGAACGGTTCCCGAACCGAAAATTAGGTTTTCTGCTCTGGTGGAAGTAGCGATTGCAATCCGCGTCAGTACATCCACTGGATTGCTAACAATAATTACGATTGAATTCGGTGCAACTCGATCCAATTCTTTGATTGTCAAACGTATAATCTCTGCATTGTCGCTCAATATATCTAATCGGGTTTGTCCAAGTTTCGGCTGCACCCCAGCAGTCACAATAATGATATCTGAATCGGCTAAGTCTTCATACTGATTTGATGGTATGATTTCCATCTCTTTAAGTAGGGGAATACTGTCTTCAATGTCCCATACTTGTCCTTCAGCTTTTGATAAGGTTCGGTCAAAAAGGACAACCCTTACACATCTACCGAGTAAAACTAAAGCATTTGCAACGTCTGCACCTACATTACCTGCACCAATAATACCGACTTTAGATGTTTTACTAATCATGCTATATCTACTCGACCTTCATGAATGAAATGTCGTTTGTTTGGTAAGCCCTTGGGTTTGCAATTGCTGTCTTTTTACAACTTGGAAAACAATATATTTAACCCTTCGGTCATCGTGGGATGAGTCAAAATACCATCGCGCAGAACGGTGTAGGGCATCTGAGCTTGAATGACCATCTGCACTGTTGAAATCACTTCACCTGCTTCATGACATAACAAGGAACACCCTAGAATACGACCTGTATCTGCATCCACGATCGCCTTCAGTAGTCCATCGGTTTGACCCAGTGTTCTTGCCCTGGGAACGGCTGACGCATCGATCTTTGCCACGCGGATGGCATATCCTTGTTGCTGTGCTTCAGTTTCGGTTAAACCCACATGAGCCAGTTCTGGATCGATGAATAGACAAGATGGAATCAATCGATCCCGTGTACTCCGGTTGCCCCCATCAATTAAATTAGCTTTGATGATGCGATAATCATCGAGCGATATATGGGTGTATTGCGGGCCGCCATTGATATCGCCTAATGCCCAAATCCCCGGAATATTCGTCTCCAGGCGATCGTTGACTTGAATAAATCCGCGTATATCGGTTGCTACACCAGCAGCAGCTAAATTTAAACTCTCAGTATTGGGCGCACGACCAACGGCAACGAGCAAATGCGACCCCTGGAGGGTGAGGGAGCGATCGCCAACTTGGATTTGCAGGATGGTTTCATTACCAGTGCGATCAACCCTTAACACCTTCGCCTTTAATAAGAATTCAATCCCATCTTTTTCTAACAGTGCTTGAACAGCGATCGCTATATCTGGATCTTGCTGTGACAGGATTTGTTCGCTTTGCCCAATGACAGTAACACCAGAGCCAAAGCGCCGAAACATCTGGGCAAACTCTAAACCAATATAGCCACTACCGAGAACAATCAGGTGTTCAGGCAAATATTCTAGCTCCATAATCGACTCACTCGTTAAAAACTCAACTTCTGTGAGTCCGGGAATGGATGGAATTAACGGTCGTGTGCCTGTATTAATAAATAAGCGTTCGGCGGTAAGTAAACGATTGTTCCCCTTGGTCATCGTTACTGCGATCGTTTTGGGAGCAACAAAGCGGGCTGTACCAATGATCAGTTCGTGACCCAAAGCAGTTTCTAAATTGTGCAAGTTCATTTCACGCATCCCTTGCACAACCGATCGTTTTCGTTGGATCGCTGCTGCTAAATTAACGATAGGTGTATTGGTTTTAACACCATAAACGGCACTATTTCGCACTGTGTTTGCTACATTGGCACTCGCCACCATAGTTTTAGTAGGAATGCAAGCAATATTAATGCACCCGCCACCAATCATATTTAAGCTGCGTTCAACCAGAGCGGTTTTACGTCCGTCAGCGACTAACGCTGGTGCAAGTGTTTTACCCGCTTTGCCGCAGCCGATAATAATGTCGTCATAGTGTTGAGCGTTTATTTCCATATCCTTTGAGTTCGAGCGGGTGAATACGACTTCTAGAAGGTGTTATGAATTTCAGAAAAAACTGGCTGAATCAGAGGGTTTTAGCGATAACGTATTTGGCGAACGTAACTCAAGATGCTTGCTTTAGCTGGGTTGACAAAAAGTGTATAACACCTGCGTTTATGATTCAACTTTTTCTACAAGCTTGCTTCATCAAGATACGCTTATTTTTATACACCTCTAAAGTACCAGACTGCGGGTTATCCAATGTGCCATCCCACACCCAATATTCATAAATTCCACTCCGAAACTTATACACTCGAACACCTTCTGTCGCTTTGCTAGTTCCTTTGCCCAAACTTAGATTACCGTTGGGACTGGTCGCGCGATAGAGTAGTTCGCCTGAAGTATAATTCCGCCAAATATTTACGTTGTAACCACCCTGGCATTTTGTACTCAGGATGAGGCCAGCAGTAGAATCAGCAGAAGCTCTTAAGGAAAAGTTAGCTAAGATACTGATTGGCAGAGCCAGGAGTAACGCAGATATTTTCATAAATTTTGTAAAATTAATGAGTTTGACATTACTTGATTGCTGCAACAAGCTCATCTGTAGAAAGAACTCATTGGCGATATACCCAAAGTTGATCAGTGCTGCCTAATAGCCGTCACCTAGTTTTGGATGCCGAGGAGCTGCTGTTGCATCCTTAATGGTGTTTCAAAAACGCCAAGGTGCGATCAGCGTGCTAATTCTGCAATTTATTGGCGATCGGCGGAACTAAGTGCTTGATAGACTAAAGGTGCAATGATAGCGATATTTTTCACCAACTCATCAAAGAGAGAAAATCGCTGTTTTAAGTAATTAGGATCGTTGTAACTCACCCACACCTTGCCGTCAGTCGCTTTCCATGCCAGTACTTTCAGGGGTAAATCCAGGGCGATTATTGGTTCTGCCACCATGAGGGAAGTTCCGGCTTTCGGGTTGCCAAACAGCAACAACTGTGTAGGACATAAGCTTAATCCGACTTCTTCGGCTTCAGCCTGTTGATCGATGCGGGCAAAAACGGTGATACCTTTTCCTTGAAGGATGGCTGCAAAGCGATCGATAGTTTAATACAGAATCAATAACTACCACCCACGATGTGCAGCATTTCCCCAGATGCCCCTGTCAAAACTGTGATTTTTCCCTCTAGTTTTTTCATGATGATTTCTTAAAATCGGGCAGCGTGAACTCTACAGTTTCGCTAGTGATTACTTTGTGCGTGGGGTCAGCTAGTTCAATCAGCACCTTGTGTACGCCAGGTTCCAGTCCGACCAGGATGATCGTTTCCCCACTGGCATCGACAAAGTGCCACGGCGCATCGTCAACGGTGATGTGAATGTGACCGATGCGCGGCGATACTTCGAGGGCACCTTTGCCAAACACTGGCAACACACGCAAATTTTCCGTCCGGTACTGGATGAAGACACGTCCCTGTACTAGCGGTTCGGGAAGCGGTGGATCGACAATCAGCTTGGGTGGTGCTTCATTTTCAATCGCAATCAACGGTGACGATCCGATAATGTCTCTAGCGCTCGGTGTGTGGCTGTTCATAGCAGGTAATTACCTGAGAGTAGTATGTATTACGATCCATTTAAAGGTGAAACGGCGCAAAGTCATTGCTCCAGAGAAGCCATTAACGTTTCTTTGATGCGAGTTCCCAGACCGCAGTTGCGAATGCTTTCGGATCTTCCTGGGGCAGGTTATGACCGACGTTTGGAATGACCCGATGCTGACGTTCGCCGCTAAACTTCGCTGCCGTCGATTTCCCATCGGTTGCTGGCACAACACCATTTACATCCCCGTCCAGCGTGATCGTCGGCACCGTAATGGTCGGTTGCGCGGCGAGTCGCTGCTCAAGTTCCTCATATATGGGATAGCCGGCAGCAAGTCCAAGGCGATGGCGGTAGGAATGAATAACGACCTTCACATAATCGGGGTTGTCGAAGGCGCTGGCGTGTTGATCGAGCGTTGCCTCGTCAAAGTGCCAGTTCGGCGAATTGCGAGTCCAGAGAATCCTCGCAATCTCACGTCTGTTAGCTGTCAGTCCGGCGCGTCCGCGCTCGGTCTGGAAATAGTATTGGTACCAGATACCAGATTCGATCGCGGGTGAAAGTGGCAGCCCTGCTTTGGCAATATCCTGGATCAAGTAGCTATTGACAGACACCAGACCTGTGCATCGTTCAGGCCAGAGAGCCGCAACAACACAAGCAGCTCGTCCACCCCAGTCATAGCCAGCAAGCACAGCACGGTTCAACTGCAATGCATCCATCAAGGCGATCGCATCAACACCGATCGCGGCTTGCTGCCCGGAACGTGGTGTGGCGCTGTCGAGAAAACGGGTTGATCCATGTCCCCGCAGGTAGGGAACAATCACCCGACATCCGCGTGCAGCAAGTATTGGTGCAACGTCAATGTAGCTGTCAATGGAATACGGGAACCCATGCAGCAGCAACACCGGAGATCCATCGCTCGGTCCTGCTTCATAGTAACCGATGTCGAGGACACCCGCTTTGATCTGCTTGATGGGAGTAAACCTAAATTCAGATCGTTTGGGCTTGTTGAAGCTTGCGTGTGCAGTACTCATGAGTGCCATTTCAGTGAAAATGCTTGCTGTCGCCGTTCCCAAAAAGCGGCGGCGGTTGTGTTTAATTGCTTTGAGCATGGGATTTGTTCATTGAATTCTGACTTCTTCGGACATTCATGTTTCTTTAAGCCGGTGGACTACTAGCGGTAATGGCAGGAGGTTAGCTTCGGATGTGCTGCCTGACATCTCGGTGTCACAAAACTTGCTGAAACTCACTATTTTGGCTAACGCACCTTCGCATTCAAGGCGCGTAATGCGTAAAGGCAAAGTCGCGAGCTTTGACGCTCACATGGCAGGAAAAACAGCTTTGTACCGTTACGTCGGCGGGTTTGCCGTCGTTAAATTGAGCGAACCCCCAGCCGCCAGTCGAGGCGTATTTTATTGAGTCCTTGACCATAAACTGAACCCCCTCCTTGGGTGGCCCAGCTACGTAAGATTGGAGACGGCCAAAGGCCCTGTTGTTTTCCTCCGATGGGACGTAACTCCAGGCGAGCCGGGCAATGATTGTGCCGTCGGGGAAGGGAAGCTTCCCTTCCCGGTATGCCTTGATCGCTACGTCGTTGCCCAATTTGGCGCGTATATCGTTGAGGTCGCCTTTTTCGCGGGCTACAGAGATCAACGTCCAGTCGCGGTATCCAGAGGGAATTTTGCCTCCGAAGATTGGGGCGGCCGCTCCATCAGCGTAGCGAGAGGGAGGAACCACGCAGATAACCACGCTGACCACCATTACAACTGCAACTAGTAATAAAGCGATCCGTCTCATACAGTATCTCCTTCAAATATGCGCTACTGAAATTACCTCATCGCGGAGATAGGGGAGACGCGGAGACTCTTAATCAATTTTTTAGCTCTTTGCGTCTCCCTCTCTGCATCCTATTGCAGATATTTCTTCAATTGGGCAGCAGCTTGAACAAACAGAGAACGGGTTTGTGGCAACTCGGCTAAACCATTTAGTAGTCCGAAGTCATGAATCATACCGTTGTACTGCACAGTTGTCACCTCAACCCCAGCTTCATCGAGCTTGCGTCCATAGGCTGTACCTTCGTCATGCAAGATATCGCTCTCTGCAACCACAATTAACGCCGGAGGCAAGCCTTTGAGTTGCTCAACCGTCGCCTGTAGGGGAGAAGCATAGATGTCTTTGCGCTTTTCTGGGTCAGGGATGTACATGTCATACATCCACTTCATCGTTGGTACAGTCAGAAAACGCCGATCGCCAAATTCGTGATAAGAATTCGTTTCAAAATCCGCATCTACAATCGGCCACATCAGGATTTGCAGTTTGATGTGTGGCCCTCCTTTTTCTTTCGCCTTCAAAGCAGTAACAGTTGTCATGTTACCCCCGACACTGTTGCCAACGACTGCCAAATTCTTGCCATCCACGCCAATTTCCTCACCATGTTCGGCAACCCATTTAGTTGCAGCATAAATCTCATTGATTGCCTGTGGGTACTGAGCATCTGGCGTGCGAGTGTAGTTGACAAAGACACCTGCAAACCCTGAAAGTACAACCAAATCACGAACCATGCGCTTGTGTGTTGGGTAATCACCCAGCACCCAACCACCACCATGAATAAAGATGAAAACAGGCAATGTGCCTTTGACCCCTTCAGGTCGTACAATATCAAGGGTAATTGAATAACCCTCAGCAGTAATCGTCTTTTGGGACTCTTCAATGCCTGAAAAGTCTACTGAAACAGAAGCCTGTGCATCCACAAGAACTTGACGTGCTTCGAGTGGAGTAAGTTTTTCCAGCGCCACAGCCCCTGAATTCAGCACTTTCAAAAATTCCTTCGTTCCTTGGGAAAGACGTGGATCATCCGCAACTTCTAAAATTTTTGCTGCTTGCGAGTTTGCTTGAGCAACCATGACATTCTCCTTTAATAACTTGTAAACAATCTCTTGAAATGGCACTGTTAAGTTAATTGATTTAACACTGTTGCTTGATCAGTTGTAATTGTAGTAATGACAATCACTTTTTATTGACAAAACTATTTGTTACTAGTGGTTAGCTTAGTGTTCTCTACAACGTGAGTGGTCAAAAAGCGACGAATATGGTCAGAGATCGCATCCCCATCTTCTTCCAGAGCAAAGTGTCCCGTATCAAACAAATGAAACTCCAAGTTTTTTAAATCGCGTTTGTAGGCATAAGCTCCCTCGACTAAAAAGCCCTGGTCATTTTTGCCCCATACAATTAGCGTCGGTGGTTGATATTGGCGCAAGTAAGCTTGCCATTGTGGATATAACAGAACATTGGACTGGTAGTCGTATTTTAATGCCAATTGAATATCTATATTGCTAGGGCGATCGAGGAGTGCTTGATCCAGAGTCCAGGTATCGGGACTGAGGTTTTCTAGATTCCTAGCTCCAGTGATGTAATACCATTTTGCGCCCTTGTTTGCCAGAGCCTGTCGCACGCGATCGCTATTTTCGGGTGTCTTATTCTGCCAAAAAGCGCGCATAGGCTTCCAGAAATCACCGAGTCCCTCCTCGTAAGCATTGCCATTCTGCACAATCAGCGATTCTACTAGCTCTGGGTACTGTACTGCCAATCGATAGCCAATGGGAGCGCCATAATCCATTAAATAAAGACTATAGTGTTTCAATCCGATCGCATCGACAAAGCCTGCCATGACTTCGGCAAGGCGATCAAAGGTGTAATCAAACTCATCCACCATTGGCATGGAACTATGGCCAAAACCAGGATAATCAGGTGCAATCAGATGGAATTGATCCGCCAACGCCGGGATTAAATTGCGGAACATATGAGAAGAAGTTGGAAAGCCATGCAATAGCAGAATCGTCGGATTATTACGAGAACCAGCTTCACGATAAAAGATATCTAAACCATTGATCGATACTGTGCGATAAGTGGTCATGCGTTTACTCTTTTGAATTCAAGCCGTTTAATAGAATCAGAAATAGTCGATCTTGAAAGCTTCCTGTCACACCAATTCTCTAAAATGAGGTAACAGATGGAAATCAGGAAAGTCTTACAGGAGCTAGATTTTTTAATTGCGAATTGCGAATTGCAAATTGGTATCACTCTTTAAGAACAGACCAGAGTTTGATGGTTTTGTCGGCACTGCTGCTTATCATGTTTCCATGCGGTCTGAAAACTACTGACCGCACGCCTCGCTTATGCCCGATCAAATTCTCCAAGAGCTTGCCTTCAGGCAACCCCCATAACTTGATAGTGCTATCATTGCTACCACTAGCTAATCTCTTGCCATCAGGACTGAAAGCCACTGACCACACAACTCCATCATGTCCAATTAGGGAGTGCAACAATTTACCAGTAGGCATTTGCCAAAGTTTAACTGTCCTATCAGCACTGCCACTGGCTAAAGTCCGTCCATCAGGGCTAAAAGTCACTGAGCGCACGGCTTGTGAATGAGCATTCAGGGTTTTTAAAACAGCATCATCCATGAGCCGCCAAATTTTGAGTGTACCATCCTCATTGCCACTAGCTAAGGTCTGCCCATCAGGACTAAAAGCAACAGTTCTTACCCACTTTCCATCTGATAACTGATGAACTTGTATGCCAGTCTGCACGTTCCAGATGCGGATAGTTGTGTCAGCACTACCACTGGCTAACCACTTTCCGTTGGGGCTGATGGCAACGGCTTCTACATCATCTGTATGTCCATCTAGGGTACGAAGCAGTTGTCCCGTCTCTAAATTCCAGAGTTTAATCCGGTTATCCCAACTGCCACTAGCGAGCAGCTTGCTATCTGGACTGATGGCAAGGCTTACCACTGCATCGCCGTGTCCTTTTAAAGTATAAAGTAAGGTGTTACTAGGCAGATCCCAAATTTTAATTTTTTTATCGTAACTGCCACTGGCGAGGAAGCGTCCATCAGGGCTAATTGCAAGAGCGTAAACCAAAGTTGAACTTCCTTGGAGAGAACGTAAGGGTTGAATGGTTGCAACAGAGGTAGTAGCAACACTAGTGTTTCGGAAGGAAGACAATAAGCTAACACAACTGCTACTACCAACCAAGATCGTTAGGGCGCTGATTGCCAATGCTGCTGAAGATTTCGAGGTAATTTGTTTCGATCTCATAACAAGACATTCCTTGTGCAAGTGGGAGAATAATCTGACTTGCACCCACTGTGTAACGGTGTCGGAGACTAGCGGTACTATAAAGTAATTTTTTCTGGAATTTGAGATAAGAACACTTTTCCTTTCGCTTTTTGTTGTTTATTCCAATGTTCAATCCAGCATCGCATCAGAAATAAAAGGGTTGTCGTGACAATCCCTACTAGCGCAATCGGGGTTAAATAGCTCCAATGCCCTAACATTTTGTCCCAAATGTGCCAAGTGAGCAGGAACATAGCTAAGTAAGCCAGGGTATGTAATCGCTTCCAATTTTTTTTGAGTCTTTTGACACTCCAGTCATTAGAAGTAATTGCCAATAGGGTAAAAATTATGAAGGTAGATACACCTTGGATATAAATCCAATAGGTATTGGGATCTAAAAAATCAAGGTCTCTCTTTTTCACTAAGAGCAAACCGTGAAGCAAAGCCAAGCAGAAAGCCAAAATACCGATAAGCCGTCGATATTTTAACAGCCATTTGGGAAGGTTCGCTTGTTTAGTTTGAGGAAAAATGATTCTGAGATTCGTGGGCATTAAGGTGAGAATATAAGCTCCTAAAGCTAGAAATCCCAGGGTGTTTTCTAACGGTGCTGTATCGATTGCCGCCATGACCGATCCTCCTTAATTTTCCAATAAAAGCCCTTACAAAGGTAGGTATTTTTTATTTTTTTAGAGAATTGGTATAATCTATCATTTCCACCGATCAGGTGAGAACAGATTGCAGTCGTGATGTGAGAAATTGATCGATATAGTTTGCGATCGCATCCCCATCCTCTTCCAAAGCAAAATGTCCGGTATCGAGTAGATGGAACTCAACGTCTTTCAAGTCACGCTGATACGGATAAGCACCGTCAGCAGGAAAGATGTAATCGTTCTTGCCCCAAACAATCAGGGTAGGGGGTTGATTTTTGCGAAAATACTCCTGCCATTGGGGATAGAGCGGTGGATTCGTACCATAACTATATAGCAGTGCCAGTTGAATCTCACCGTTGCCGGGGCGATCGAGGAAATGTTGATCTATAGTCCAGGTATCGGGGCTGATTGCTTCTAGATTGCGAACACCATTGGTATATTGCCACTTCGTCGCTTCCAGAGTGACAAGATATTTAAGCTTTTCAGCATTCTCAGGCGATCGCTCTTGCCAGTATGCCTTAATTGGTTCCCAGAATTCGCGTAGACCTTCTTCGTAAGCATTGCCATTTTGAACAATCAGAGATTGCACGCGCTCTGGATATTTAGCGGCAATCCGATAGCCTATCGGTGCGCCATAATCCATTACATAAAGGCTGTACTTTTTGAGAGCGATCGCAGCAATGAATTTCTCTACAATCTCAGCCAAGCGATCGAACGTGTAATCAAATTCATTTACAGTTGGCATCGAACTGTTGCCGTAGCCAGGGTAGTCAGGAGCAACGAGATGGAATTTATCAGCAAGTGCTGGTATAAGATTGCGGAACATGTGAGACGACGTTGGGAAGCCGTGCAATAACAGAATCGTCGGATTATCACGGGAACCCGCTTCACGGTAGAAGATATCTAAACCATCGATCGATACTGTGCGATATGTAGTCATGGGATTACTCTTGTAAGTGATAAAAGTGATATGATGGCGTTTTACGACAGGTTGATCTATCTCACATCCTGACGACAGATCTGCTCCTAAAAGTAGTCCCGCCAGCTTTAACTCCTTTTGAACTTCAAATCTGTGCCATACCGCCATCAACAAACAACTCAATGCCGTTCACAAAGCTGCTGTCGGCTGAAGCGAGAAAGACAACGGCTTTGGCAATCTCATCGGGTTTGCCGACTCTCAAGAGTGGGATGGTGCTGGCTTGGCTGTCCACAAATTCTTGCAACTGCTGGTCATTCAGTCCCAAATGGTCGTAACCAGGAGTCGGAACCACACCAGGGCTAATGGCATTCACTCGGATCTTGCGTTCTCTAAGGTCGAGTATCCAATTTCGAGCAAACGATCTCACGGCGGCTTTAGTAGCGCTGTAAACACTAAAAGCTGGCGTACCTTTTATAGAAGTAATCGAAGCATTCAGGATAATAGAAGCGCCCTCTGGCAACAGTGGCAGTGCCTTTTGTACGGTGAACAGCAGACCTTTGACATTTACGTTGAATGTTTTGTCAAAGTGTTCCTCAGTGATTGCTCCAAGTGGGGCAATTTCTCCACCGCCAGCATTAGCGAAGATGATATCGAGGTGTCCTTGCTCAATGGTGGCAAACAGGCGATCGAGGTCTGCCAGATTAGAAACATCACTCTGCACAGCCGTAACATTTTTACCAATGGCTTCCACCGCAGCATCCAGTTCGGCTTGGCGACGACCTGTAATGTAGACATAGGCACCTTCAGCAACAAACTGTTTAGCTGTGGCAAGACCGATGCCACTGTTGCCACCCGTGACAAGGGCGATTTTTCCTTCTAGTTTTCCCATTATGCTAATCCTTTGATTGTTGGGTTTAAAGCGGTCAGTTACTAATGGAGAGTGCAGTCAGGAGGAAGAATAGTCAGCTTAATCTCTAAGGGATATCTCCGGGCGCACCCAGAGTTTCATCGCCAATTTCGCTAGAGACGCGCATGAATAATGCCAAGTCAGTTTTCTCATTTTCGTTTAGCGTCCCTGTTGCCTCTATTAGTTGAGCAAAGGCACTAGGCGCAGCAACAACCAACCCGCGAGCTGGTTTATCGCTAAGTGCGGCGACTACATGGATGGTGTTAGGCGGAATGAAGAAGCTTTCACCAACGCCTAGCACAACCTTGTTCTCACCTGCCCAGACAGTAAACTCTCCTTCCAGCACATAAAGTTGTTCGGAATAGCGTGTATGGCGATGGGGTGGAGTCTGCGTACCAGGAGTGAAATAGCCCTCAATCAGGTCGTATTTACCGTCAGTCGTGGTGCGATCGGCGAGGATAGTGAGGCGAGAACCAAGAAGCCAGAATGATTTTGTCATGGAATAGATGCTTCTAATGAATGAATTATGTTACAAATGCTCAAGTTTGCGGTTCAGATAAGGCAGGCTTCATGCCGTTTTTAGATAGACAAGTGTGACAAATTTTTAACATTAAGCTTGTTGGGAAGACTTTGCAAGGTTACGCTCCGCTTTAATTAAATCTGCTGCCTTCTCAGCAATCATGATAGTGGGTACGTTCGTATTTCCCGTGGTACTCGTGGGCATGATGGACGAAAGGCTGGCAGGCTTACGACCGGCAATTCGTTCATCAACATCACTGTTACTGCCAGGTCAAGCGAGCAGGCGCAACGATTCATTCCAGAGCCGATCGGCATTGTCTGGGTTGAGGGCGTAGGGGGCAACTCCGCTCATATAGCCGTTCCCGTTGGTGACGAGAGTGGCTTCATTGCAGTCCTCGAAATAGCGTCCGCCAACGCCCTTTAGTAGCGGTGAGGTTGCCAACAGAACGGAAGTTGCCGCACCCTGCGCTATTGTCTTGTGCCGCTCAGGTGGGGTTCTAAGACCGCCCGTATGACGCTGGAGGTTGGTTGCGATCGCCCCGGGCATCAGGGCATTAGCGGTAATGCCATCCTTGAACCAGCGTGCAGTAGCACCCACAGCAAAGAGGATGCTTGCAGTCTTGGACTGTCCATACGCCAACCACGGATCGTAAGGACGGAACATGAAGTGAATATCATCGAACACAATGGGCGACATCAGATGTCCGCTAGAACTAACCGACACGATACGGGCAGCACCCTCTGCGGCGAGAGCGTCGTGTAGTCCGAGCGCTAGGGCAAAGTGTCCGAGATAGTTAGTGGCAAATTGTATCTCCCAGCCTTCGGGTGTGCGCTGTTCGGGCAGTGCCATTACCCCTGCATTATTAACGAGGATGTGCAGAGGCTCACGCCAGGCAGCAATGAACTTGGCAATTGAGTTGCGATCGCTTAAATCAAGCAAAGCAACATGAATATTCCGGTTCCCAGTAGTAGCCATAATGTCAGCCGCGGCTTGCGCTCCAGCATCGGTATTACGCACAGCTAGTGTGACGATCGCTCCAGTTTGAGCCAGTGCCCGCGCCGTTTCTACGCCGATGCCCGATGCGGCTCCCGTAACGATCGCCCGCTTGCCGGAAAGATCAATTCCTTCTATGACCTCGGCGGCGGTGGAATGTCGTCCGAATGGTGTTGTAATCAGTGCCATTGTGTATTCCTTTGCAGAGGTAGAGTGTTCTGTTTGCCTAACATCGACCGATAAACGCTCAACAGGTACGATCATCTGAGATCGATCAAAGACGATCGCCCGTTTCTAAATAGATGAATACGCCGGATTTTGGACGTTAGATTTGCTGAGAACCGTTCGTGCTGTGCGACCTGCTTTAATTAAATCCGCTGCCTTCTCACCAATCATGATGGTCGGTGCGTTCGTATTTCCCGTGGTGATTGTTGGCATGATGGAGGCATCCACGACACGCAAGCCTTCAACCCCATGTACCCGCAACTCAGGATCGACCACTGCCATTGAGTCAATGCCCATTTTGCAAGTGCCAACCGGATGCCACACAGTGTTGCAAGTGTCCCGAATGTAAGCAACGAGTGCTTCATCACTATGAACCTCAGCACCCGGAGCAATTTCTGCACCACGAAACTCATCAAAGAAGTTGCTATGAACTAATTGCCGCATTAATTTAATTCCCTCAACCAGCTTCTTTACATCGGTTTCATTTTGCAGATAGTTCATCTGCAACATCGGTGTGTTTTTAGGATCAGGCGTTCGTAAACCGACACTGCCAATATTTTGCAGATGGGTCAAAGCGACTGCACCCGTAAATCCAAATGCCGCTGGAGCATAGCCAGGGGGTAAGAGCTGAATGGAACCGAATAGAAACTGTAAATCGGGTGCAACCGCTGAATTCCACTTGCTATGCAAAAATAATCCAGCTTCCCCGATACCACTGGTGCTGGCAAAGTGTAAATCCTGAGTTGCTTGGTATACCACAGGAGAGAAAATGTGGTCTTGCAGGTTTTGCCCAACACCTGGCAGATCGACGACAACAGGAATCCCTAATGTTTGTAAGTGTGCTGCATCCCCAATGCCAGAAAGCATTAGCAGCTTGGGCGAATCAAACGCGCCCGCACTTAAAATCACTTCCCGCTCAACCCTGACTTGGTGCAGCATTCCCTCGTGCAGATATTCCACCCCAACGGTGCGGGTTCCCTCAAACAACAATCGAGTCACCAATGCCCCAGTCGTTATGGTCAAATTGCGACGCCCGGCAATGGGCACAAGGAACGCAGCAGCAGCACTGTGCCGTTTACCCTCCTTGATAGTTTGCTGATAGAGTCCGGCTCCTGACTGCTGCGTACCGTTGAAATCAGGATTGTAGTCAAATCCCATTGCCACAGATGCCTCTACAAATCGTTGAGAAATTGCAGTCGGCGCAATGAGATCGGTAACGCTCAACTCCCCATCAACTCCGTGGTAGGCGGAGGCACCGCGTTGCTGGTGTTCAGATTTCTTGAAATAAGGCAAGACATCAAGGTACGACCAACCGGGATTTCCCAACTCCTGCCAGTGGTCATAATCGTGATGATTGCCTCGGACATACATCATGAAATTAATCGAACTGCTGCCTCCTAAGACTTTGCCACGGGAACAAAAGATTTTGCGATTATTCAAGAATGGTTCTGGTTCAGAGAAATAGCTCCAGTCCACCTCTGAGCCTAGTAGATTGACGCACTCCGCTGGGATGAAAATCTCTGGTTTCGTATCTGGATTACCCGCTTCGAGTAGTAACACAGTTGTGTCATTATCTTCGGTTAGACGATTGGCAACCACACAACCAGCCGAACCTGCACCGATTACAATGTAGTCATAATTAGTCATAAAGTTCTCTTTCTCTGTTATCTACAATGAATAAATGGAGTCAAGAATGAACTGATTTAAAGAGCGATTCCTGAAATACGGCTTTAGCCCTGAGAGTGTCAATTCACAGAGCCGTGCTTGCTGCTTCAATCACTTTGGCAACCTCTTTTGGATGAGAGATAAAAGGAACATGACTGGAGTTAACTTCGGTTGTCTTAGCTCGACTTTATCCATTTTTAATTCAATCAAGCAGCGTAAACAGCAATAT
>NZ_JAVRCD010000106.1:0-15060 GCF_034530895.1 Nostoc sp. DedQUE08 | reverse complement strand
GATATTGCTGTTTACGCTGCTTGATTGAATTAAAAATGGATAAAGTCGAGCTAAATCCCCGTCTGAAAATGTCTTGAATTTTGAATTTTGAATTTTGAATTTTGAATTGTTAAATGTGTAGCTAACCCTACCTAATAAACAGTTTAGGTAGGAACTGTGCTCAACATTTTTGTTCAATAAAATCAATGACTTGATGTAAGCATCTTGGTTTAGTCACAATCAGCACAGTTGAATGAGGTTCCAGTATTGTACTGCCGTTAGGAATCATCAAATCTTCGTGGGGATGAGATTGATAGCCAATAATTAGCGAACCAGTAGGGAATTGTGAATCTTGAGCAATTTCGGCAACGCTACGACCAGCAACATAGCAATTGTTGGGGATGGAAAGTTTCAGAACCTCAATCTGTCCCTGCTCAAAATGCATCATTGATTCTACTTGTGGATACTCAATGGCGTTCACCATTGTTGAAACTGATAGTTCAACAGTACTGACAATATGGTTGGCTCCAGCTATCCGCAATGGTTCGACAAAATCGGGGTGGCGCATTCGGCTCAAAATATGGGTGACGCCGTAGTGTTTAGCAAGAGTTACCATTGCCAAGTTTAAGGCATCACTTCTGAGAACTGCTGCCAAGGAACCGGCTTTGCGAATCCCAGCTTCTAACAATACTTCTGTACTCACAGCACTGCCTTCAAAAGCCATTGCTCCTACTTGTTCGCGGGCGTAGCGGCAAGCGATAGGGTCAATGTCAATTACAGCAACAGTATGCCCTAGTTCTACTAGTTTTTGCGCTAAACTTAAGCCGACTAAGCCTGCTCCACCGATGAGTACGTACATGATTCCTGATATTCTTTGAATTTTTACTTCAGTTTACAGGTTAACAAATTGTCATTTGTCATTTGTCATTTGTCGTTAATTCTGCTCCCTCTGCTTCAGAATAGCTTGCACAGTTATTGGATGTTTTTTTATTTGAAATCCTTTAGCAGCAATGGAAATAACAGAATTATTCGAGGCGGAGGATTTTTAATTGTAATTTTTGAATTGGTATTTTTCGAGTAACTCTTTAACTTGAGCGGACACCAAAGGATGTGGATCTTTTTGTAGCTGGGGGAGGATTTGCAGGAGAACGCGATATGAAACCATATTTAAGTATGCGATCGCAGCTTCTCTGACAAAGCCGGTAGGATGACGCAAACTCACTAGTATCTCAGAACTGGTTAGTCGGATGCGTGTCACTTGAGCATAATGAAAACAGCAAGCTAGACACCAGTCAGAAAGGAAATTACCTAACATCAGCAATCTGTGGAGGCGATCGCTAACTACCATGTTCTCATATTCTACGATCTTGGCTTCGACAAGATATTGCAATTTTTCTGCCTGTGGTCGATTATCTAAAATATTCAGCAATAAAGATTTTGAAGATAAAGTTACGGTATGCTCTAAGATTTCTAAGCCCCGCGCTAAGTTTACCACTGAGAGCGATCGCAGATTAAAGGATGCTGCCTGCATCTTTTCTGGCGAGTAAAGCAGTTTCAGTAATAGTAGCAGCCGCTCTTTCACATCCAATTCCAATTCTAGAAGGGCGCGTTGCAATAATTCCGAGACAATCACAATCCTTTGATTGGATTGATGATTTTCTTTTTTGTCTAGTGTTTGGAAGTCAATATATGCAGCGTAAATTTCACCTAAAAATTTTAATTCCTGCTTAATTAAATTTTCTACCCGACTTTCATAAAATCGATCTACTAAACCTTTAATTCCTGGTTGTTTGTGGATTTTTAGTAAGCTGCGGAGAATATGATCTCTAGTAATACCCCAGGATATTTCCAAGTTTTCCCATAAAGTCTCCAATGCTTGCTGGGTACCTACTTGAGCAATGGTACGCCAAGCATACATCCGCACTACTTCTGGTTTGTAAATATTGGTAGCCAACCGCAACAGCATTTCTAAAGCTTCATTTTCTAGCCGCACTAGGGCTGACATGGCTGTGCTGCGGGTTGATTTGTAATAAAGGGCTGCAATCAGTGCTGAATAGTACTCTTCTAAATGGGTGGCTGAAATCATTTCTAATACGGCACAGCGCACCCGTAATGACTCATCTTGTAATAAATTCGGGATATGAATCCGCAATGCCTGCAAATAAACTGCTTCTCTGAGCGCTCTGACTCCATTCATCCGTTCCCGTTCTTGCTTATGAGTCAGCATCCGGCGCATGGTTTGGGTAGCTGCTACCTTTTGCATGGGCGTTCCCTGGCGTAAGACTAAAGCGGCGGCGGTGGCGCGGATGAGTGAGTTTTGCCTGGGGTGTAAATATTCTTCTAAGAGGCTTAAATTAGGATTTGGTTCAGCCAGCCAAACGTAACGCAGCGCTAAGGCAAAAACTTCGGGGTTCGTTTCTTGAGATTCTTCTAACAGAGGACGGATGGCGGCTAGATAAACCGGATTTACACCTCCCATCAGCATCACTTCCAAACTTTGGCGCTGCAAATCTGGGGTTAACTTCACTAGTAGCGGGGCTAAAACTTCCGCCGCTCCTTGAGAGTCAATTTGAGCTAAAAGTTCAATGCAAGAGCGCTTATCAGCCTCACTACCTTTTTCTGCTAAAGCTTTGACTACACCCTGTTTGAAAAATCGCAAGCCGACATTGCTTGCACTCAAGTGACCCCGCGCTACACTTAAGACTAACAGTTCCACATAGCGCGATCGCAATTCCCAAACTACTTTTAAACAAGTGCCAGCTATCAGCATGGTTTCTGCTACCAACACCCATTTTTGCAGTGATTCGGGTACAAACCGCCCACAAAACAAGATAGTCACAAAAATTAGCGCTCCTGTCAAACCTGTGGCGATCGCTTCGGCGGTTCCGCCAGATAAAGTCTGCATCCGGCTGCGAATTCCCTCTGGAATCGGTTGGTACAGGATGGGGCCGCTACTCATCACAAAGGTGTAGCGCAGAAGTTCATCGCAGAATTTGACAGTTATCAAACCCCAGAAAAAGCTTTGCGATTGCATGGCTGGAATTAAATGCAGCAATACCAGCACTCCTGGGAGTGAAAAGCCGACGGTGATTGGTAAAAGCGTCGCAGTGAAAAATACCCCCATGCGTTCGATGAGTCGGCTGGAAAAAAACCATTGCAACAACAACTCACACAGTCCCAACATCCCACCAAAAAGACCCAAAAAACTCGCAAGTTCTCGGTCGCTCAAATTGGATTGGAGTTCGCGCAGATACTGAAAATCTATTAACAACCCAATAACTTGCAACAGTCCCACAAAAGCAAACAACTGCCAGACGTACCGCTTCAGGGGACTTTTAATGAAACGCTCTCGTGAAACTTGTTGTTCGGGAGCTAGTCTTTGTGGGGTTTCAGGAAAAGCTGCTCGATAATGATGAGTTAAATAGAATAGAATTCCCGATCCTAATAAAATCACCATACAGGCGATGAGGATGATCTTATTCAGCGTGGTGTATTGCACTAGCCAAGGCAAACTAAAGCCACTGATCACATCTGCTACTAAAAGCCCACTACTCACCAGTGGGTAAGTCCGTTTAATCTCCCGAATATTAAATATTTGATTGGCGACAATGGAAGTGTTGAGGTCATTGACCACATAAAGTGCATCTACCCATAGCCGCAGCAGAAATGCCGAAATCACTGCTAGGTAGGAAAAATGCGATCCCCAACGTAATACAACTAATAAAACTAATGGCATCAACATACAAGGTGCGATCGCCACAATTACCCGACGTAAGGGAAAAATCTTTTGCAGCCAAGAGTATAAAAAAACCAGTCCGGCACTCATTGCCGCACTAGCAATGTACATCCACGGCAGTAGATGAGTCCCATATTCATCCAAAAACAGCGCCACCGTACTGTCTTCTGCCCACCGCAATCCTACAGATACAATTGTGTAAAAAAGAAACATTATCTGGGTTCGTTCGCTCTCCTCTGGTCGGAGATTCACCCACTGTAGTAGTCGTGGTAAAGCAACTTTATTTGCAGCCAACCAGTGATTTTTCAGTTCCATGCAGTTTTATTTTCTGGTAGTATCACCGCGCAATGGGCATTGGGCATTGGGCATGGGAAAGAGGACTTGGGGACAAGGAGAATTGGGGACAAGGGGAAAGACTTGTTGGTAGTTCTAAACTTTTGTCACCTTGTCACCTTGTCCCCTCTGCTCCCCTGCCCCTCTGCCTCCTCATCCCCTGGAAATAGCAAAAGTCCTGAGCAACTGAGTATTATGTTTCCCACTCAGGGTTCAGGACTATCGATTTTAGATAAATTTAAACGCTTTCGTAAGACTGCACAGCTAACTGTGCGCCCAAAGCGTATATTGCATTCAAATGAAAGATGAAAAAATCCCCCGACTTCTAGCCAGGGGATTTTCAAACTTGGTCTATTAAACAGTTAGAGAATTATTTTTTAGGCGAGATGAGCATCATCATGTTTCGTCCTTCTTTTTTAGGCGCTTGTTGAAGCTCACCAAAAGGCTCTAAATCCGTTGCCATTCGCTTGAGCAAATCTTCTGCTAGGTCGCTGTGTTGAATTTCTCGACCCCGGAACATCACAGTTGCTTTGACTTTATCGCCATCTTTCAAAAAGCGCTCTGCTTGCTTAACACGCACGTTATAGTCGTGTTCTTCTATTTTGTAGCGCATCTTAACTTCTTTGACATCAGCCGTGTGCTGCTTTTTCCGGGCTTCCCGCGCCTTTTTCTCCTGTTCAAACTTGTATTTCCCGTAGTCCATAATCCGACAAACTGGCGGGTCAGCTTTATCGCTGATTAGCACCAAATCTAGCTCTTTTTCTTCTGCTAGTTGTAGTGCTTCCTGTGGGAGCATAATTCCCAGTTGGGCACCGTCAGTGTCAATGACCCGAATTTTCGGGAAGCGAATTCGTTCGTTAATTTGGGGCAGATCGCGAGTTCTTTTCTTCTCAATCACAGCCATTATGATTAGTGGGAGCTCTTAAATGAAGGATTTAGTGTGGTCTAAATTGCTATGCCTCAGAGGCAAAATACAGAAGTAACTCAGGACTGAAAACATAGTCTCCAGTTCTAGGGTAACTAATCTATAAAATAGTTGCCTCGTTGTATTTGTCATTTTACTCAGTCTGAGAGAATTTCTCTGCAATAGTTAATCTAAATTAGACAACCCAGACTCATATTAAATATTATTACAATTATTTAGCAAGACTTTTTGCGATCGCGTAACCGCCCTTTCCGGTGGCGATCGCATTGAGCAACATCATCAGGACTAGCCCCTGAGCGTTTTCTGAAAGAGAGTCCAGTATTGGTGTTGTGGGCTTTTAGAGAAAGCACGATTTCCCCAAACCCAAATCTTTGATGAAAACCTTGTACATAAACAATAAAGTTCTTTACTGGCAACGCCTGAAACACTGATTATTGCGTTGCCAGTTTTTTGTTAAAGTTCTTTACTGGAGAAGGTGCTAACCGCAATACAATGTGAGCCACGAACAATAAACTTCTTAACTGTCATAAGTTCGTATGTACTAATTGATAAAAGTTGATTTTTATTCTTGGAGAACACTAACCACCAATACGCTTGGGTTAAGGCTAAAACTCGTTGTCAAAGTCAATTTTTTAACGAACCGCCAAGGATGCAAAGAGAAGAAAGAAATGCTTAACTGAACTGTATTGCACTAACCACAGGAGTTAAAGAAAGCGAATTTTTAGTTGCTTGCCTCAGCATCTCAGGATCAATTTAGTGAATTTATAACTTCCAAAGCATCTGCGATCGCTTCCTTGACCAAAGGTAACTTTCTCGTTTCTTTGCGTAGGCTTGCACGACGAACTAGTTGCCACTCTTGAGGAGTAATATTCTCTTGATGAAAAGTATTTGCTGCCCACTGCACTCTTCTCACCGCAAACTCTTCTCTGGTTTCTGTCAACTCATCCAAAACCTTTGCGGTTATAGGTAATCTGTTCAGATGTCTTTTTACCCAAGCGCTTGCAGGATGATCGAGGAAATTAGCGATTGCTGTTCTGCTAATCCAAATTGGTCGATTGACATCTTGCTTCAAGCGCTGTGCAGCAACCTTTACGGCTTCCAGCGTTTCAATATCTCGGTTATTCCAATCCACATATAGAGTGCCATTATTCGTTAGTGGTGGTGGCAGATGCTCCAAAAGCCAATTTTTATCATGTTTGTATAATTGACCATAAATTGCTGGTGCTTTACTTCGCAATTGTGTTCTTCCCGCCTCAGCATTAGCTGCAATTATCTCTAACCATTGCTTACGGCAACTTTCGAGGATATCTGGAGCTTGAATAAATGAAAATACACGAGGCTTAAGTGATGAACATAACTCAGTTGCTCTCGCCTTAGTATTTGGTCGGGGAAAGGTAAGCTTTAGTCTATCTGCTTGACGAAGCACTGTCTTGATTTGAACTCCCAGACGTTGACTGATCGCCTTAATGGTGAGTGATGAGTCTTCCCAGAAAGCTTTTAAGCATTCTTCCCAAACAGAGCCATAAACCTTGATTTTCGAGAATCGAAAGTGATCCTCTGGTGATTGATCGGGGCCTATTCTAGAGTAAACAAAACCACAGCTACAAAAAAATGTACCAGTTGGTTTGCGATTTTCCTGGTTATATGTAATCTGACATTTCTTTATCTGAGGTTTTTTGAAATATTTGCAAACAGGGTTAAGACAGCGCCAAGGAGCATTACCAAATGGTTTTGGTGCTTCTTTTAGCTCAAAAAATTCTTGTACTGTGTATCCTAAGAAGTGGATAAGTAACAAATGGCGTAGTGGGTGGTGAATTCTTTTAGGGAAACGCACTAATTGAGCAAGCCAGTTATCACGAATCTGCTCATCAAGTGGGCATTGCAGGCAATCTAACACTTGGGAAGAGTAGTAATTTTTGAAGAGCCTCAAAAATTCCTGAACACGAATCCTACCTGTGTAAGTAACTAACTCTGGATTAGTTTTTACCAAAGATAGGTATTTTTCATACAAAGCTTCTAAGCCAGGGACGAAGCGGCAATTATTCAGAAGCCAGTTTATGTCTCTAGCAATCTTCAACAGAACTTTGTGACCAGAATTTAAAGGGTCTATTGGACGAGGAGATATTACTTGAGTTGCCTGTTCTAAGGAAACAAATTCAGATATGCGTCTACGATTGTGGGTTAATACACCACTTTTCTCTAAAAAAACTCCATGACTGGAACAGACTTCAACACCAGGTAACTGATGGAGACGATGCCAGTAGCACTCGCCAAACTGCTTCCGATCATCTTCCATACACAATGGACAGAAACGCAAGTGAGAAGGAATTTCAATGAATCCAGCGACAATTCCCAAGCGTGTATGAATTTTTGAGCCATTATCACTGCACATATCCTGCCGAACAAGTTGAAGTCGCTCTACTGGCAGGAAAGGGCTATAAAAGGGTAATAAAGTGTGATTGTCTATGAAATTATCAACTGTGTAAGAATGCCCGGTGGGTAAAGCAGCAACAAATCTGTTCAATCTGCTTGGTAGGTCAACAATTGCGATCGCATTTTTTGTTTGGAATAAATCTCTAACTACTGAAATTTGGCTAGGATAATACACTCTCTCTTGAAAGCGAGCGCAAACACTATATAACAATTCATTTGGGTAAGGGTTAGGAAAGAAGCCAAGCACAGCCCATGTCCTTTGAAAAAATATAAAAATTCGTCTTATCTTATCTTGTCAAACTTTTTAATGGTTAATTATTAAACACAATTTGTATATTGTTGGCATTTGGAAAAAATTATATTTTTATTCAATAATTATAAAAAACTATAAGTTTAGGTATGGCATAGCATATTTCAAGTTTACAAGATACAAAATAACCCACCTGCGCTATCGCGCACTCTTCCCTTATAAAAGGGATAGATGTACTTTATTTACTTACAAAGTGCTGTATAAACTATTTATTTGGCATTTTCCTTAACAAGGGTAGTTTCAAATAACCTACTTGGCGTTCAATTGTCTCCTCACTAACACCAAGATATTGAGCAATTTCTGTAAAACTAAATTCTTGATTTTGCCATAACATTTTCAAAGCATATTCCCAAGGATAACCGTATTTTATTTTATTTGTCACTATTGGTACTTGATGCTTATTAATTCTATTAAAATCTGTTTTTAAAGAGACACAACCACAAATACAGCGAAACTCAGCTACAGTTTTAGTGCTATTACTATAGTCTGTATGTTGGCATTTATCCTTAATTAATAGCCGTTGAAAATATTCACTGCCTCGATTTACACATGGACAATAATCTGTTCCAAAAGGATTATACTCCAAAGAAGTGTTCCAAAAATCTTCCACTGTAGATTCAAAAAAATTAATCGCTAATAAATGACGTAAAGGATTTCTTATTTTTCCATCTAAAATAAATATGTCTATAAGCCATTTACTAGATATACCAAAATCACATTGGAGTATTTTTAGAAGTGAAGGAGAGTAGTACTCTCTAAAATCATTGATAAGTTTAGCTAACGAAGTTTTATCTTTAAAATTAAACTCTCCATATTTTTTGTATAACAGTTTTATATAAATTTTACGTATAGAATCTCCAAAAAAAATGACATCTTGGTGCTTTAAAAGCCAATCAATATTATGAGCTAATTGTATAAAATGTTTAAAATTGACATTTGATAATTTTAAAGAATTATTTATCTTGGTCTTTACTGCTTCTTCTGCTAAAACTAATCCACGGCTGTGATGACCTGATCCTACCTCACTTTTTTGTAGAATAATGCTATGTATTAGACAAATTTCCACTCCAGGAACTTGATGTATGCGATGCCAATAGCATTCACCAAATTGCTTTTTATCTTCTAATATACATTGAGGACAAAAACGTAAATAATTCCGATGTTGCATAAAAATGCCAAACTTGGTTAAAGAAAATTTTGGGTTATTTTGTTTCATAGTGTCTCGAAGCATTTTAATTAAGTATGGTGGATGAAATGCACTATAAAATGACAATAAAGTATGCTCATCAATTAAGCGATCAGCTGTGTAATTATTTTCGGCGGGTAAAGATGTAATCAGATAATCTAACCTAGTAACTAAATATAGATAGACAGAAGAAAAACTTTCTCCAAAAAGGTCTTCGCATACGTGCATATTCTTCTTATAATTCATCCGTTCAGAGTACCGCGCACAAACACTGTAAAATAATTCATCTGGATAAGGATCTGGAAACCAACCAATCATTTTGCTGTATCCTACAATTGGTACTCACTGACAGATTTTATATAACCTGCTTCCTTGAGAGCTTCATAGCATGAAACACCTGTTGAAGCTTTTTTAGCAACTATTTCTGGTAAAGTATGTTTTGAGTCAGTCTGTTTATTACTTGTCCTTGATTTCTGAGTAACCTTAATAGGAACTGAAGTAGAGCTTATCTCTTTTTCTTTTAGTATTTTTGAGTTTGCTAACTCAGATAATTCATGTGAGGGTTCAGTTTGCTTAATTTCCTCTGATGGACTACTCTCTGAATCAGATTGATCTTCACCAATAACACTAGATGAATCTTCATTTGCTAAATGCTCTATTCCTTCTTCTATAAAAGGTTCGAGATCAATTGGCTTAACATCCTCACAATCCATGAGCAGTCTCAGTTTTTTGTCGGTATCTTTCTCTTTCAAGGCATTCAGAACTTTTGTTGCAGTACGAAGACAATCTTTAGCAACTGATTTGATGATTGAAGCTGTAATTCTCTCTTTACCACTCGATACAGCTCGCACTTGCGCCAGCATATAAATCTTGGCAGCAAAATCTGTAATTCCTTGGCATTCGTAATAAAGTGTGTGGCTTAATTCTGGTGTCAGTGGAGAAGCTATTTGTACATATTGGTATCGCCAGAGAGATTTGACAAAAGTTTGCCAAGTTTCGTCCTCTTCCATTGTGTCCCAAACAAAATCTCCTTGACCTGTTCCCCGCCGTATCTGGCGAAACTCACTGCTTAAAACAGACCAAGCTTTATAAGTTCCCACCAAAATAACTGGCAGCCCAATGGTGTTGATTAATTGTACAAAAAAGTTGAGCATTTTTTGGCAGCCACCACTTTTAGCTAAACTAAGATTTTGGATTTCATCAATTACAAGCATTCCCAGTGACTGGATTGATGCGACACGCGCCATATTAGGAATCATGTCATCTACGGTTTGGCGTCCTTTGGTATAGCGTGTGTAGTATTGTGTTCCCAATAGGTCATCAACCGCTTGAAAAAAGTTGATACAAAGACCTTTGATTGAACCGTCATGAGGACAGTCAAGTTTTAGCCAGACTATTTGTCTTAAATTCAAGTTTTTATTAAGATAACAGCTGTGATTAATAATTTGCGGATAAAGCAGCAATATTTCTTCTACTCCGGTACTCTTGCCAATACCACTAAGCCCAATGATTGTCATGCTCTTTGCTGTTGAGCGTGGGGATCTAGGTACGAATCCATTGGGGTCAATTAAATCCAGTGAACGCTTAGTGTTTTGCCAAAATTCTGGCAATATAGGATTTCTAGCTTGATAGCCTAACCTAATAATGCGCGAAATTCTCTGTTCTAAATCAATGTGAATACCAAGGGGTGTAAAAAATTCTAGAGTATCTTGGATATGATGAAGGCGTAAGTGAGCAGGCTGATTACGCATATCTTCACTGTAGTGTGGAAACTTAGCTAGGCCCTTTGCTGCCTCTAATTTCGTCAGAATTTTTGGTAAAGCTTCAATAAGTGGATTACCACGATATTTGGAAACTTCTGGATCGGAATATATTGCATTAATCTTTTGCCCTGTGAATACTAAAAATGGAGGTTTGTACACTTTATTATCGGTCATTTCTCCACATTCCCTCGATAACTTCATTTAACATTTCAGTTTCTTTTGGTACTGGTATATAACCTTCATCAGCATCTTGATACTGATTATTAACTTGCATTGGAAGCGCTGTTTCTAGTTGATCAGCAGTCTTTTCAGGTCTTAAATCACGAGCATTTTTATCTTGTTCATAATGTTTTTCAGCTTTCCGATGATTTTTTGTTCCTTTAATAAGAGACTGTTTAGACTTACCTTGACGAGCTTTTTCGGTTTTTTCTGTTGCATCCGTTTTATACCGATCTAGAAAAGCATTTAAATCAGCTTTCGCCTGTCTTTGATTGGGTTGATTATCTTGTTGTGCAAAGTTCTGTTCAGCAAAGTGATCCATAATTTCCTCTAGGTTGCAGTCTAAAAAGGTTTTTGAAACAGGAAGCATCTCACAAACTTCCATACCTTTCCCACCATCAACAAGCATATAGATCACCAAAGGCTTTCGAGGATCGTAGACAACTGGAACTTTCCAACTACCTTGAATTCCAGCCTTTATAAACCACTGCTCTCTCGTAGCAGATTCACAAGTGTAACGCAGGCGATTATGTAAATTAACCCCTTTGGCTCGGAAGCAAATCCCATAGCGAGTAACGGTAGCATCTGCTCTGTGCAAAAGATTTAAACGAATAATTTCAGGTGTCTCCTGACGAGGACGACCGTAATTACGGATTCCCCATTCCCACAACTCTAATGGAAAAGGTTCCACATGATCTTCAATCATGTGCTTTGTCATAGGATACTCATTTAAACGGTGGTAATTATTGTAGTAAAGGATGAGTTTGATCATAATTACTCGAAATTCATCGAGGGTATAACTAGCATCCAGTCGATAATCTTGATCACCTCTTTCCCTTGGCTTATACACTGCTCCTGGTTGAAAATGAATAACCTCATCATTAATTAAGCGGAACATCCTCTCCACACAAGGCTTCCAGTCAGGGCGATATGGCGGTGTGGGTGAGATTTCTATTCCAAGACTTTTAAGTGCTTGTCTAGCGTTACTGCTCAAGTATTCGCTACCACGGTCATTTTGAATTAATTTACAAAGATGGTTACAATGCCAATCTTCTGTTGTAATCGTGATACCAAATTCCTGACAAAACTTTACTTTATCTGTAGTTGCATTTTCTAGAGCCAAAGATGCCCCTAACCAACTCGGCCCTTCAAGGGTCGCACTAAATCCTACAATGCTTCGGGAAAATATATCTACAATTAAGTAGAGAACAGGTCGTCCAATTATGCGACTTCTATCTAAAGAACTAACTAAGTAAATATCAGCTATTGTAGAATCAATTTGCCAAAGCGCACCTGGAAAAAGAGCCATGTCGGTTGAGTTACCCAGTACCTCTCGGTAGCCGAGGTTAAATTTACGCTCACCTTCACGAGATATGAGTGATTTTTTAAGATCGCGGTCTTTATAATACCAATATTGAAACTGTCTCAAAGTAGGACATTGTTCTGGAGGGAAAAAGAGAGGAACTTCATATCCATCTTTTACTTTTATTTTTATAGAGAAAAACTCCTCAAGCATTTTCTGGTGAGCATCTTTGAGCGAGAATCTCTTCTTTTCATGATATTTTTTGGCACTTTTAACGATAATTAGCCGTTTTTCTTCATTTATATTAATACCAGGAGGTTCATCTTTTAACTTAGTTCTTTTACTAGGAGCGCCTAGTTTTTTAGTGCTATTACGGTTTTTCCCTTTTCCTCCACAATGATCGTAATTAGGCAGAAGGGCATTTAGTTTTTGTCCTTTTTGCCAGTAGGAGCGTAATAATTGGTAAATTGTTGGCTTATTACTTCCTGTCAGTTCTATTGCCTGCCTAACTAGTAAACCTCGCTCATAAGGAAAGAACGCTTTATATCCACTTTCAATAATTAAAGCGATTTTGTTCCACGCATTATCTCTAAAATTACGGTGGGTTTCAGGAATTAAATCTTCAGGACGATATAGATATGCATAGGGATCGGTATCTAGAATAGAAGCTTTTTGTTCAACTAATGCTGCTTCAATTTCTTCGATTCTCTGTAAAACTGGAAATGCTTTAGAATTATTCAGCTCAATTGTGACTATATCTGTTCCAGATGGGTCAATCCAGAGTAATCTGATAATGGTAAAAAGATTACCATCCTCATTCTGTAGTTCAATTAGCATATTCTCATATAAATTCATTTAGCAACTCTTATTTGTTTCATATTTAAGGGAAGGAGTAGCCAAAAGTGTCAATTTATTCCTGAACTGATCTTGTAGTGGCTGGTTCATATCGATTAGCCATTTCCGATTAGCGATTAGATGACGAGCAACTGCAAGGCTACTGCCTGGTTCCAAGGCAAGTCGTTCATCGCATTGAGCTGCTAAATCACTTAATGAAACGTCTCCCTGAATTACACCTTTAGCAAGTACGGCTGTAATTTGTCTAATGTTAAGTTCTGAAAGAGGTGAAAGGTTTTGAATAAAAAAGTAGTTGTGTAAAAATCCAATATTTTTGGCCAACACCTCTGGAATATCTTGTTCAGTAACTATGCCCCAGCTAATTTTCCGGGACTCCCAATAACGACGTTCAATTTCAAACTTTTCCAGAACTCGCGAATTTTGTAATTCCCGTGAAAGCTTAACTGTTCTAGCTTGATCCATAATTCCTATACCTGTAGTTCCTGGAATAGTTACAACGAAGTCTGTGGTCATCACGTTAGGTTCCCCAGTCTTGGGATTGACTGGGTGCTTGTAACCACACTGTTTAGCAATATCTAAGGTTTCTTCGAGTTCTAAAGGAAACTGCTCTCGGATATCAATGACGATAGGTGACCATTCGAGCGCGTAAAAATAATGAAACTCACTCATGCTAAACAAGTGGTATTCTCTTTGAGTTTTCCAGCCCAAGCCTTGGACAGAAAAACCTTGAGATGGGAAGTCCATTATCCAAATTGCTGGTTTGTAATCAAGACCCCGGTCTTGACCACAGCCTTCATCTAGGCGCTTGTTAACGTCTTTCCGGTTTCTTTTGCTACTACGCTGAGGCATCTGCATGAGAAAGCTTTAGAATATGCACTTTAATACGTATATTCTAAATTCAGAAGTTGCACAAAAATGCGTACATTCTAAACAAAAAATTTAAATTTGGTTACAATTTATTTAGCTGTGTAAACTGGGCGCTAGCTCTTATCATTGAGACAAAGTATATGTAAGTTTTTTGAGAGTGAGGGCGGCTAATGCCAAAAGGAAGTAAACGAGTTAAAGGAGTCCCAGAACTACAGGACGAACTAAAAACACGAGTGAACCTCTCCCTGACTCCCACAGCTATAGCTAACCTGGATGTCATGGCTATTGAAAGAGGAATATCAAAATCGGAGTTGGTAGAACGAATTGCCCGACGACAAATACCTTTAAATGATTACCGCGACCCTTTAAGAGATGCTTCAGTAGCAGCTCTGGTAGAACGTGTGATTCAAGAATTACCTCCGCTTGATATAACTATTTCCAAAGTAAAATTTATTCCATTCAATAATCGAGAAAAATTGCCTAACTCTCCGGGAGCATATTTAATAACTAATTGGCAATATGAATATATTGATTCTACTAATGATCTGAAAGAAAGATTAATGAATGAAGAGGTTAGAAAATCTTTACAAGAAATGTTTAAAGATAAAGAAGATAATATCTTATTGTTTTGGATTGAGTGTAATGATGCCAGATTAATTAACGTTCTTCAAAAAGAAATCAGAAGTGTATTTAGGGGTATTAGAGAATATATAATATCCCAATCTTTGTCTAGAAAATTGCAGAAAAAAGATTTTGTTCAAACTAATGAAAATCTCTCTAATGATTTGTATACTTATATCAACCATATAGCTAGCACTGGTAAGAAAATAAAGCTGTCAATTTAGCAAACGATATTACAAAAAATCTGTAATGCCGATATCAATAATTTTCATATTTTTGATATCTTCGTAATGTCTGCTCAATTGATTTCAGCGCTGATTGAATATCTGCACTCAGCGCATCTGCCTCAACTTTAATTACAGACACACCCTTCCCAATTTCCGTCAGAGATTTTTTGATAGTTCTAATTCGTCCCAAAGCTGTGCGGATTTGCTGAATCTGTTGTTCAACAGCAGTCACATCCAGTTCTGATTCAAAGGTACGCAATTTATTTAACCTTTGCTGGATCACTAAAAAGCGGATAGCAATGA
>NZ_JAVRCD010000105.1:0-15426 GCF_034530895.1 Nostoc sp. DedQUE08 | reverse complement strand
GAATCCACCTTTTTACTCCGTTAACGAGTATTTGAACCGGATGAATCCACCTTTTATCTCCGTTAACGATCTGACTTTTTACATCATCTGAAAAAACCAGCAAAAGACCTAACCCCCTACCCCCTTCCCTACAAGGGAAGGGGGAAAATTCAAAGCCTCTCCCCTAGAAGGGGAGAGGTTTGGAGAGAGGTCAGAATATTCATTTGCACATCGCCTACATTAAGCTTTTTAATCTCCAAATACCAAATACCATGCAAAACCGCAACTCAACAGCTACAAACACACTAGAAAAACCATTCGCCACTACAAGCACCAGTCGCAGACCTTTCCTAGAAATTAAAGACGTTACCAAAGTTTATCCGACAAAGAAAGGCCCCTTCACCGTACTCGACGGCGTTAACCTCAACGTCGAACAGGGGGAGTTTATTTGCGTCATCGGGCACTCTGGCTGTGGCAAATCGACGCTGTTAAATATGGTATCCGGTTTTAACTTTCCCACCTCCGGGCAAGTGTTACTCGAAGGAGAACCCATTACCAAGCCAGGCCCAGACAGAATGGTTGTCTTCCAAAACTATGCCCTGTTACCGTGGCGGACTGCTTTTGAAAACATCTACTTAGCTGTTAACGCCGTTTATCCCAATAAACCACAAGCTGAAAAAAGAGCGATCGTCCGCGATCATTTGGCAATGGTGGGACTGGCTGATGCGATGGAAAAGAAACCAATGCAAATGTCCGGCGGGATGAGACAACGAGTTTCTATCGCCCGTGCTTTGGCAATTCGTCCAAAAGTCTTAATTTTAGATGAACCTTTTGGGGCGCTGGATGCGATTACCAAAGAAGAATTACAAGAAGAATTGCTCAAAATATGGGGCGATAACCGTTGTACAGTGCTAATGATTACCCACGACATCGACGAGGCACTATTTTTAGCAGATAAATTGGTAATGATGACCAATGGCCCCCATGCGAAAATTGGTGAAGTTATGGAAATTCCTTTTTCTCGTCCGCGCGATCGCAGCCGCATCATGGAAGATCCACAATATTACCAACTGCGTAACTATGCCCTAGACTTCCTCTTTAACCGCTTTGCCCATGATGATGTAGGTTAAGCGCGATCGTCATTAGACCTGCCTTAAAAATAGGGACTGGGGACTGGGGATGGTGGGGCCCCCTCTGGGGATAAGGGGTAATGGGGACTGGGGGAAGAGATATTTTTATTGTTCCTTGTGAGTTCCACTCATGAAGTCTCTTGCAAAAATATATTTTTGCACTCTTAGGGAAAAAGAAAAAGGTTAAAGGGAAAGGATTTTGAGTTTCTTTTCCCTTTCCCCTTTACCCCTACAAATGCCAAGAAGTCTATTCTCATTTTTGCAAAATAGTACCAAATGGTAGCGGGAAGAACCATGCAATCAGTAGGGGCAATTCATGGATTGCCCTTACAACTACGTCTACAAGTTATAAAGTATGTGTAGAGCGAGTATGTTGAGAAAAAATCTGTATGACCAGCTACCCAGAAACCCTAACTAGTAATAACGAATCCGTTAATGCTTTAATCGGCGAGACGACGAGCATTAACCATCTTGAGGTAATTGAAAATGTCATCGACTCTTTGGAACAAGATGATAGTGCGATGGTTAGCCACACTCCAGAGGGTGGTTATCTCTGGAAGTTTAAGTATGGAAGCGTGGAAGTATTTGTCCAACTCAACGGGACAACCGATGAAGACACAATAACGGTTTGGTCTGCGGTGCTAAATTTACCTGCCAAAGATGAACCTAAGTTGATGCGGTATCTTTTGGAGTTGAACTGCTCTAGTACTTTTGAAGCGCGTTTCGGTATTATTGAAAACCGAGTGGTTGTAATATCGACACGCACCTTAGCAGAGTTATCTCCTGGCGAAGTGTCTCGGCTAATTACCATTGTGGCAACGATCGCTGATAATAACGATGAAGCCTTACAATCTGAATTTGGTGCGGCTTAAGGAATTTTAGATTTTGATTGGGCTATTGCTACATCCGATGTATAGCAATCCGGTTTGGGGAAATCTGCAAAGACTTTTTTCTGTGTACCAATTAAAAAGCGCCTGGGAGTGTTGCCGTGTTTCCACCCCAGGCGCTTTTTATTTTTAACTTGCTCCTCACACAATTAGATAGTATCACTGCTTCAATCAAAAGGCCAGTCTAGTAAGTGACACTTTTAGAACTGACTGCCAATTTAATTTGGGTTTATATTCCTTTGACTCGATCCTATCTGCATTTTGGGTGCGATCGCTCAAATTATGGCAGTTTGCTTGACAGACGCGATCGCATCCACGTTATGTATTGGCTTACTGATTTCATTACACAGCCGCTTTATTGGTAATCACCAGCCCTCAAAAGGTGAGTTAAGGAGGATTTAGCCTTTACAATTCGTAACATGACTAATTAAATAATTATTAAAAATATATGCATCCTTTAATTAATGCCTGAAACTTTTTAGTAATCTATCAAACTCTCAAATAAATATTAGCACTCAATGCTTGTAAGTGCTAATTTATAGCTGAAGTTTAACGCCTATGATATAGACCAAAACTACACTTTTTGTAGATGCTTTAGTTCCTTTCCAGATATTATTTTAGAAATAGAAAAAACTAAATATTTCCTGTCAGCAATATAAAATTGGGAGTAGTGGCATGAAATACACTTTTGATATTGTAGGAATATCTCCACTTTTGCAGTTTTTTAATCAGCAACAGCAAAACGAGCAAAAACCACCCCACCAAGGTGTGGAATACTTGGGAATGCATACGTGTACGCTAGATACGTTTTTAGAATCGGTAGAATCAGTTCCAGCAAAGTGGAATTGGAATTTGGATCAAGTGGTAGATACCGTGATTCAGTTTTGGTTGAATAACTCAGACAGCATTCGTTATTGGAAAGTGCGTTTAAATGATGCTGGTAAAGATAATTTACTAGTCACAAGGTTGGCGGATATAACCGCCTTACAAGCTGAATTTGAATCTTTATTAGATAAGGAGTGGTGAAGAAATCGTTAGAATTGAAAAAGAATTCAGGACGGGAGCAACCTCTGCTTCGCCTCCAGTCAAAATCAATTATTTACTCTTTTATTCTCGTTTTCAAGTATTTTGAGAACTTGGAGATATAAATTTTCGACTCTTTTTGTCTGAACTTCACCAAATGACGCATAGTGAGTTAAGCTAGGAGCGCCATTCACTTCAATAATTGTATAATCTTCCATTGGTGAGGTTATATCACTAGCAAGAATATCCACACCTGATAATCTCAATTCCATATCTTTTGTAATATTTACTGCTAATTTTTTAAAATCAGGATGGATATTATCAGTGAAATCTATTGCCTCACCTCCAGTTGATAAATTTGCATTATCTAAAAGATAGACTATATTATTCTTAGGTATAACATTACTAAAATTTAGCTTCTGTCTTCGCAAGTTTTTTTGGATTCTGTAATCTTCAAAATCTATAATTTCTTGTCTACCATTTTTGATAAAAGTTTCCTGCTTCTGTTGCATAAGTTGCAAAACAGTAGATTGACCATCTCCAACGATCGATAAAGGAATTCTTTGATATGCCGAAATTACTTCATCATCAAGTACTACGATTCTATAATCATTGCCACTATAGAATCGCTCAACAATAAATCCTGAGATTTTTTGCAAGATTTTTTTAGCTACTTGGTAATATTCTTGTTTATTGTAAACCTTGGTAACAAACATTCCTTGGCTAAGATTGATCGGCTTGACAATTACAGGAAATCCCAACTCCTGAGCATAATAAAATCCTGCATCTATATTTCTAGAATTAGCTATCTCTTCGCATAATTCGTCACTAAAAAACGTTTTTCCTTCAGTAACCTTATAGCCAAATTTATTCAGAAAAAAGTTTGAAACTGCTTTGTCTTTAACAATTGCAGCCGAGCCAAAAGAATTAATACTAAACCTGGTATTACGAAAAAAGGTTTTGTTGCCGTTTTTAAATGTAATCAATCCCATAAAAGTGCATTCTGGGTCTATTAAAACTACTGCTTCTATTTCCTCTGCTATTTTTTTTATTATTGATGTTACAAATGGTGTTTTCATTATCGATAACTATAATTTCGTCGAAAAGATTTTAACTATTTTGTGACAATTAGTCAAGAATTGTCAATTTCAACAATTGCACTATGCTTTGTCCCTAAAACTCTAGTCAAAAGCTGAAGGAAAATTCATTTTTGAATATTTCAATAAACTCTGAAAATTTAATTATTCTCAACTAACTATAAAAAATGTAAATGCCTGCAATGTAGCTTTACTAATCAGACTATGGAAAAATTAAGAGTGTGTACGTGCTGATTAGTTCTATGTATATTATTCATTTTCTCTTCAGCTTTTAAATAGTATTTTTTCAGACATTAATGTTTGTTTTAGCACTGATGCGGACTTTACTTATGTGTATACATACAAATAATGCAAACCTAATAAATATCAAACTTTCTGCTTGAACATTGTTGTGTCCTGGAAACAATTGCAACTTAAGGCTTTGAGAGTCATTGCCACCTGAAAATTTGAACTTGATTGGTCTAAAATATAGGCTTCAGTGTTGACAATTTATTAATAATCGAATAACAAGGTGGCAGCAGCATTAAAAAAAGCGTTGGTGCATTCCTACCTAGAAACTAATTAACGCCCTTCATTAAACTTCATACGGTTAACATAATTATGCCAGAAAATACGGATAACAAAACTTCCCAATCAGACAATCAAACTCTTGCGTATAAAGAACGCCTCAATTCTTGGGCGATCGCTCGTCAACTTCCTAATACGCAACGGGAGATTGTTGCTCGCTTCCGCAGCCGTTCTGATGCTGATGGCTATATGCGGCACCTTCCTCAAGAAATACCAGATGCTTCCTACATGGTTGTTTTTGATTGTCAACGCCAAGAAGCTGCAATTTAAAGTACAAGCGAATGGCATTAACCCTTGTTTTTAGTCCAATATGCTTGGCTTAAGGGTTATTGGTCTTTCAAGACGCGATAAATCAAGACGCGATTTATCGCGTCTCTACAATCTGGTTTTGAATTTTCATTACTCTTTTGTTGCGATCGCAGGCGTAGTCTACTTAAAATTTGCGCGAACCACTATATTTAATTTGCTTTCCAGCAAGAGGCTTAGATCCCCGACTTACTTCAAGAAGTTGGGGATCTTTTGGTTTCTAGTACCTTCTACCATCTCAATTAACGTCAGGCTGTACTACTGAAAATTAGCAGTTCTCATACTAATTTTCGGTGAAGCTGCACATTGTTTTGGCCCCTGCCAACCTTACCAAGGAGATGTGCCGCAGGTGGTGGGATTTTTTACTATGCGTATTCATAAATAAAATAATTGGTATCAAAACAAGTGTAATTATAATTAGAAATGATTAAACTTTTCGTAAAATACATAAACATATTGATATATTAACTAAAAATAAATTCCGTAAATCCCCCCTTGCTACTGATATTTTAGATTACTTAAAAGTAAAAGTTAGTGCAATAAGCCCTGAAAATTCTAGAGAGTTAATAAGTGGAAAAACAGCACCTATATAACTGGTTCAAAGCTGTGAGATTTTTTCGTCAACAAGAATTACTTGCCCTGTTGCTGGGGATTTTCTTCTCAATCTCTGTATTCCTACTCTGGCAGAGACTTTTAATCCAAAATCCGGGATTATCAACACAAGTAGAATTGATTGCAGGGTTATTAGTTATTGTCACGCTAACATTATCAATTTATTTTGCCTTGGCAATGAAAGTAAGAAATCAACAAATAACAGCAATCAATCAGGAGTTAACTCACAGGATTTTTGAACAGAAACAGGTAGAAATTGCCCTGATCGCCAGTGAAAATCGTTTGCGACAGTTGGTGGAAACTGTCAAAGTCATCCCTTGGGAATTGGACTTGAAAACTTGGCGATTTATTTATGTTGGGCCACAAGCAGTAGACTTGCTAAATTATCCGATCGCAGAGTGGTACGAGGAAAATTTTTGGGTTAATCATCTGCATCCAGATGACAAGGAAAAGTCTGTTCGTTTTTGTCAAGAAGCAGCTGCTAGGTGCGAAAATCACGAATTGGAATATCGGATGTTAGCTGCTGATGGGCGAGTTGTTTGGCTGCGAGACATTGTTAGTGTCGTTGAGGAAGCCGGAACTGCGATCGGGCTGAGGGGATTTATGTTTGACATTACTGATTTAAAGCTGGTTGAAGAAACCTTGAGGCTGAGGGAGAGGGCACTTGCCGCTACCAGTAATGGAATTATGATTGCCGATGCCAAAATCGCCTACAATCCCATTATTTACGTTAACCCTGCCTTTGAGCAAATAACAGGCTACAGTGTTACTGATGTAATTGGGCAAAACTGTCGATTTTTGCAACGCACAGATACCCAGCAACCAGCACTTAATGAATTGCGCTCATCTATTCAAGCTGGAAGAAGTTGCAAAGTTGTTCTCCGCAACTATCGCAAAGATGGTACTTTGTTTTGGAATGAATTGAGTATTTCTCCGATTCATGATGACAATGGTGAGTTAAGCCACTTCATTGGCATTCAGAGAGATATTAGCGATGTCTACAAAGAGCTTTGCTTACGCAAGCAAGCCGAAGCCAATCTACGTCGGCAAGCTCTCACCTTTGAAAATATGCATGATGGCGTAATTATCACAGATTTAACCGGAAGTATTATTGACTGGAATCCTGCTGCCGAAGGTATGTTTGGCTATACCAAAGCCGAGATTTTAGCTCAACATCCCAGTATTTTGCATCAGCCGGAAGTAGCCGCAACATTAAGCGCCGAAATTTTGTCAACAGTCAACCAGCAAGGACGCTGGTCAGGGGAAATACACTTTATTCGCAAAGATGGCAGTGAGGGAATTTGCGAAACAACCGTAGTCGCTTTACAGGATGAACAGGGGGAAACTGTTGCCACTGTTGGCATCAATCATGACATTACTGAAAACAAACGAGCTAAAGAGGCACTGCAAAGGCAATTACATCGCACCTTACTACTTGAAAAAATTACTCAGGAAATTCGTCAAAGTCTTGATACCAAAAAAATTTTTGAGACAGCTGCTACCCAAATTGGACAAACATTTGCTGCCGATCGCTGTCTGATCCACTCTTACATTTGTAACCCCACACCGCAAATTCCCCTAGTAGCAGAATATAATACACTCCCTGGTTACTGCTCCAGATTGAAATTGGAAGTTCCTATGACTAACAATCCCCATGTCGAGCAGATGATGACCCAAGAAAGTGCGATCGCTTCTCCAAATGTGTACGTTGAGCCTTTACTGGAAATGGTTCAGCCTATCTGCCGAGAAATTGGGCTGAAGTCTATGCTGTCAATCCGCACTTCCTATCAAGGAGAACCCAATGGAGCGATCGGTTTACATCAGTGCAGCTATTTTCGCCAATGGACACAAGACGAAATCGAATTACTAGAAGCTGTGGCGGCTCAACTAGGGATTGCTCTAGCACAAGCTCACTTACTGGAACAAGAAACGCGCCAACGTGAAGAACTTACCTTGAAAAACTTTGCCTTGGAGCAGGCAAAACGTCAAGCAGAAGCCGCAAATCGGGCAAAAAGTGAGTTTTTGGCAATGATGAGCCATGAAATTCGGACTCCAATGAATGCTGTTATTGCCATGACAGGTCTATTGCTGGATACTGACCTTACACCTCAACAGCAAGACTTTCTGGAAATAGTTCACAGTAGCGGAGATACTTTACTCACCATCATCAACGATATACTAGATTTCTCCAAAATTGAGTCGGGCAAACTGGAATTAGAAGAACAGCCTTTTAGTTTAAGAGCTTGTGTGGAGGAGGCTATTTCCTTTTTAGCTCCGAAAGCTGCCCAAAAGGATATCGAACTAGTTTATCTGATCCAGCCCCAAGTTCCCATTGAGATCGTCGGTGATTTGACTCGTCTGCGCCAAGTTTTGATGAATCTTCTCAATAATGCGATCAAGTTTACCGAAACCGGAGAAGTATTACTCTCTGTTGAGCTGGGGATTGGGGACTGGCGAGCAGGGGAGCAGAAAAGAAGAAGTACCAGTAAGTCTTTCCCTTCTGCCCCTATGCTCCTCTGCCCCTCTGCCTCTTATGCCCAATCCCCGATACCTGTTGAAAAAGAGCAACTTCTCTACGAAATTCAATTTGCAATCAAAGATACAGGTATTGGTATCGCACCAGAGAAAATAGAGCGATTATTTCAACCTTTCACTCAGGCTGATGTCTCCATGACTCGACGATACGGTGGCACAGGGCTAGGATTGGCGATTAGTAAGCGGCTCAGTAAGATGATGGGCGGCACTCTTTGGGTAGAAAGCCAGGGGTTTGTTGGTGGTAATTCTAGCCCTAGATGGGATAAGAGAAAATTATTATCATTTCCTGACTCTTCACCAGGTTCAACATTTTACTTCACCATTATTACCAAAGTGGCTGCTCAATCAGAACAAGCTGAATTAAGCACTTCAACCCTGCTTGCATCCAAGCGACTATTGATTGTGGATGATAATTTAACCAATCGCCAAATTCTTAGCTTGCAAGCTGAGTCTTGGAAGATGGAAACTTATGCTGCCAAATCTGGAAAAGAAGCTTTAGTTAAACTTGCTCAGGGAACACAGTTTGATATAGCTATTTTAGATATGCAGATGCCGGAAATGGATGGCATAACTCTAGCTCGTCAAATCCGCAAGCAATCTGGTTGTCAAAATCTGCCTTTGGTAATTATGACCTCTTTAGCGAAAGTAGAAACTTTTTCTGATTTTAATGATGTCCAGTTTGCTGCTGCTTTGAGTAAACCCATCAAACACTCTCAACTCTACGATGTTATGACTCGTGTTTTGGGAAATCAGCCGATCCTCGGCAGTATTTCTCATTTTCCCTTGGTAGATCGGCATTTGGTCCATCGGCTGCCACTGCGAATTCTTCTGGCAGAGGACACGGTTGTTAATCAGAAAGTTGCTCTATTGATGCTACAGAAAATAGGTTATGGCGCAGAGGTCGTCAGCAATGGGCTAGAAGCGATCGCAGCTCTGCAAAAACAGCGATTTGACGTAGTGTTGATGGATGTTCATATGCCCAAAATGGATGGTTTAGAAGCAACTCGGAGGATCTGTCAAGAATGGGGGTTAGGTTTTCGTCCTTATATCATCGCCATAACTGCCAATGCCATGCGGGGCGATCGCCAACTTTGTCTTGCTGCTGGTATGGATGACTACATTAGCAAACCCATTCAACTACAAGAGTTAGCTCAGGCACTCAGCAAATGTTCACCCCAAAGAAATTTTGAATTCACTTCCATCGAACAACAAGGGGAAGTAATGCGTCCAGAATTGCAACCTTCGTCAAATATCTTACAGTCATGGCAAAACCAAATATTAAAAAGTACCAAAATTGATGCCAAAATCCTGCAATCCTTGCAGCTTATGCTTAGAGGAGATCGTGTGGCATTTGCTGAACTAATTGAGTGTTATCTTACAGAGACAGATAGACTAGTGCAACATATCAGCACAGCGATCGCAACTCAGGATATCCAAACTATATGGCAGACAGCACACAAACTCAAGTCCAGCAGTGCTTCTATTGGAGCGATCGCCCTAGCTCACCTTTGCAAGGAATTAGAAGTACAGGCACGCAGCAGTAACTTAGAAAACAATTTAGAATTACTTTCACTACTGTATCAGGAATATGAACAAGTTAAAACTGCCTTAGAAAAAGAACTCGCGAAGGAAGTACCATGAAAGCCACTGCTCAAGAAAGCCAATCTTTAGTTTTAATTGTTGATGATGAACCTTTTATTCGCATGATACTGCGGCATTTCTTAGAGCGGGAAGGCTATCAAATAGTGGAAGCTCAAAATGGCATAGAGGCAATAAATCTTTTTAACCAATTGCACCCTGATATAGTACTCCTTGATGCCATAATGCCGGATATGGATGGATTCGAGTGTTGCACTCAGTTGGAACTTCTGGATTGTAACAAGCATACTCCAGTTTTAATGATTACAGGACTTGAAGATCAAGAGTCGGTTGACCGTGCATTTGCAGTGGGAGCAATGGATTTTGTTACCAAACCGATTCACTGGCCAGTTTTGCGACAACGGGTAAAACGCTTGATTCAGCAATCTCAGTTACAGCAAAAACTGGAAACCATGAATCTGGAATTGCAGCGATTAGTTACTATCGATGGATTAACTCAAGTAGCCAATCGCCGACGGTTTGAAGAGTATTTTTCCCAAGAGTGGCAGCGTCTAAAACGCGAGCAACGTCCGCTTTCTCTGATTCTTTGCGATGTTGATTTTTTCAAATTATATAATGATACCTATGGTCATCGGGTAGGCGATCGCTGTCTTCAAAAAATTGCTCAAGCCATCAAAGATATTATTAAACGTCCCGGAGATTTAGTTGCCCGTTATGGTGGGGAAGAATTTGCTGTGATTTTACCGAACACAGACACTAAGGGGGCGATTCATGTTGCCGACCAAATTTGTCATGCTGTCCGAGCGCTAGCAATTCCCCATCAAAATTCCCAAGTTAGTTCTCATGTAACTATTAGTGTTGGGTTTACGACAGAAATTCCTCAGCCAGATTCTGACTTAGAAGAAATGATTGCCGCAGCGGATCGGGCGTTGTATCAAGCAAAGGCAGCAGGACGCGATCGCTTTGTGCAAAATGTTCTACTACCCGAAAGTACAAATTCCCGCTAATCTGCTAACATTCAGTTATCTGCCCAATGCCCCATGCCCCATGCCCCATGCCCAATGCCCCATGCCCCATTTAAAAATCTACCCCTCGTTTAAGTTCTACACCTTGATTAGCATAGTGTTTGTGGCAATAAACCTCTGAGTGGACGCTAGCCAAGTCGAAATATGCGGGTGGATTTTGGCAACGGCCAGTGATAATAATTTCGGTATCGCGGGGTTTGCGGAGTAAAGCTTGGACAATGGGTTCTACAGGGAGTAATTCTAAGTCAACGGTGGGATTGAGTTCATCGAGAATAATAGTTTTATACAATCCAGAGGCGATCGCAACTTTTGCAATTTCCCAACCTCGTTCGGCTTCTACATAATCTAATTCTTGTCGGGAATTTCGCCAGACGATCGCATCTCCACCGCAACGCTGATGATCCACCACTTCTGGATATGACTGCTGCAAAGCGGCGATCGCGGCGTCTTCTGTGTAGCCGCTACCACCTTTAAGCCACTGCATAATCAATACACGGGTAGACCCTGGATGGTTAATTCCTCTACCAATCGCCTGCAAAGCTTTGCCCAAAGCACTAGTAGACTTACCTTTACCAGCACCAGTATAAATTTCAATCCCTTCCAGGAAGAGAGCTTTGGCTGTTGGGTGGTGATGAGGTTTCATTTCTGAGTGCAAATCTGCAATATCGAGCAATTTTTGCGGTGCGGCGCGTCCAGTGGCAATGATTTCCAACTCTTGGGGTTTAGATTTTAATGTCTTTACGACTTCATCCACTGGTAGCAAACCCAAATCCAGAACTGGGTTAATTTCATCTAAGACGACAACTGAATATAAACCACTAGCGATCGCACCTTTGGCGACATCCCAACCTCGCATTGCTTCATCTCGGTCAAAAGTGGTAATTTCCTCATGTCCAAAAAATTCCGCTCTCCCAGTGCGAACCTGGTCAATTAAATGGGGAAACCCGCGTTGTAAAGCTGCGATCGCGCCATCTTCGTCATAATCACGTTCTGGCCCTTTTAAAAACCGCAGCAGTAAAACACGATTAGAATTGCTAGGCGTATTTATTCCCAAGCCAATGGAGCGCAAAACTACTCCCAAAGCCGCTTGAGATTTACCTTTACCCAGACCATCGTAAACGTGAATTTGACCAATAAGCCGTTCTTGACGCACTTGCGCCGTCCGAATCCCAATACCGTTCCTTGTCATCTCTGGAAAAGCTATAACTATGGCAGTCTTTAATCTTACCTAACCTCTTGTACTCTTAGGTAGAGAAACTGCCCCTCTAACGCCTTTGTACAAGGGTTAGTTCGCTCTATTAACAATATCAATAGACCGGAAAGCAAAAGTTACTTTTGCTTTCCGGTTGGGGAAAGGTTAAAGGGGAAGGAATAATTCCATACCTTTACCCTTTACCTCTTACCCCTTACGCTTTTCCCCACTTCTGAAAGAAGTCTAATAGAGGAATACTGGCACACTCGCATAGTAAAGGACAAGAACAATGGGATAATTTCCCCCATCACCCTTACTATCCCAGTTATACTCACTACAGTTAACCCTTACCCGTAACCTTTATGCCTGATAATTGGATGCTTCCCAGGATTTTTCCCATTGGTGGATTTCTGTTTGACTTTTTATTTGTACTGATTGCCATCCCCATCGAAGCTTATGTTTTGCATTCTCGACTAAAATTTGACAAAAAAACTAGTACTTTTTATGCAATTTCTATCAATCTGTTTTCTAGCGTAATTGGTTGGTTCATATTTTTTGTATCAGAACCAATGTTACCAATACAGGTGAAATCAGAATTAATTAACTATATGTTTTTTAATAATTTCAAATCGGCGAACACACAGCCTTTAATTATTTTAACTGCTTGTATAATTTTTTTTACTACGTTTTTGATGAAATTTTTCATTTTAAGGGTCTTGTTATTCTCATTAAATGAATCATTTGCGACCAAGGAAGAGGAACCTAAAACATCCCAGCGCTTGCAACGGCGTCGTTTTACAACCCTGAATTTCCAAAATACTAATTTAGTTACAACTATACTAATAGCAAACTCTCTAAGCTATACTGCAATAACTATTATTTTATTATTTCGTTCAAAATAGCAAGAATTACTTGTTTAATTCAGAGAAAAAATATTGATTAATCAGGTGTAAGGAGGAATATGAATACGCTACTAAAAGATGCCTTTGGGGCTTTTAAATTTGTTGAAGGGCTTTATGCGGGAATTAGAAAAATATTAATTCCACCCAAAGCTTATTCTTGGCAGACATTTATTTATTTGAGTATTTTTTCTTGGATACTTTCATATTGTGCCACAGGTTATATCAAAGATGTAATTGCCTTTTTCGGTTGGTTATTTTTAATTGCCGGCACAGCTTGGTATACAACTGAAGATCCTTTGAGGGTTCCTGGTACTTTTATGCCAGTCGGGGCAGTAATCACTGGATTCTTAGTGAGTGTTTTTGCATTTGGAGATCAACGAGATATAATTACACCCAGAACAATCGTTTTTTGGCCGACAATTTCAGCACTAATTACGGCAATACCAGAGTTTATCGAAGGAAATGATACCGATGCAAAAGCTCGCATTCCTAAACCACAAGATCGCCAAAGAATCATAATTTTAGTTGCTAGTAGTATGTTGCTAAGTTGCTGGATTCAGTTTCACTTTGTGACGGATAATTGGTTACGACAATATCCCAGTTTGCAGGCAGATACTTTTAAACATAGTACCTTTGTTCCTAGAACAGAAGAATTAGTAAAAATTCCCAAGAACGGCGTTATCATTCTCCAGAAACTTCAACCAATAGTAGTAGAGCAAATAGCCCAAAGACCTTGGTCGGAAGTAGAAAAATGGTTGCTAGATGCAAAACAGCGGGTAGGAAATCTGGGCAGGGAAATCATTAAAAAGAACCTGAGTAAATATGAAGAGAAGGAACTATGGCGCGTTGAACCACGTGTAGCTAATACTAAGTCTGGATATATATTAGATTTATTAAGTATTTGGATAGGCCCGAGTTCTAACCCACGGGGCTATTACTTAAAAAAATCTTGCCGCATTGAACCAGTTGCAGCAACCAATAATTCCGAGAATAAGATTACAGTTGCAGAAATCGAATGCGATCGCGCCAGTAAATTAATTTCTGGTTCACCACCTCCGCAGCAGTGACGAGTGGGGCAGAGGGGCAGAGGAGCAGAGGGGCAGGGGAGGCAGAGGAGCAGGGGAAGCAGAGGGGAGAATAATAATTTCTGACAAATGACAAATGACTATTAACAGAATTTTTGTATTGGCAAAGAATGTGTTTCAGGAAGTGGTACGCGATCGCATCTTATATATTATTGGTTTTTATGCGCTAGTACTTGCCACTGCCTTCCGCGTCCTTCCTGAATTTGCAGCTACGGCTGAAGATAAAATGTTTTTAGACTTTGGGATGGCAGCGATGAATGCCATCGGGTTAATTATTACGATATTTATTGGTACGGGACTAATTAATAAAGAAATTGAAAAACGCACTATTTTAGTATTAATTGCCAAACCCGTTAGTCGCAGCGAAATTATCGTCGGCAAATACTTGGGTTTATCCGCAGTTCTAGCTGTACTTGTTGCCACGATGACAGTAATTTATCTGGTATTTCTGCAAATTGGTAATATTCCTCATCCTACGGCAAGCATTCTAATTGCTGGAATTTTCTTATTTTTGCAGTTGTCATTAATTACTGCCGTGGCTATTACCTTTGGTGTTTTTACTGCTTCTCTGCTAGCGACTGTTTTAACCTTTGCGGTATATTTAATCGGAAATATTACTCAAGATTTAGTACAACTTGGTCGTCTGAGCCGTAACCCTGGTATGGAACGTCTAACTCAAGCTTTGTTTCTTTTCTTACCAGATTTATCTCGATTAGATTTGAAAAATGATGCCGTTTATGGTCTGCAAGCACTACCTGACACTACTGCACTGATTATGAATGCTGGTTATGGCTTACTTTATAGTGCCATGTTGTTAGCGATCGCTATTTTGATCTTTTCACAACGCGAATTTTAGACATTGGGCATTGGGCATTGGGCACAAGAGGCAGAGGGGCAGAGGGGCAGAGGAGCACAGGGGAAAGACTTAGTGCAACTTCTCCCCTGCTCCCCTGCTCCTGGCTATCCAAACTGTATTGTTTACACATCTACAAGGGTTGAGTGCCTTGGCTAGATGCTTTTTGTGCAATAGTTTTCAAGCGAGTTGCTCTGCTTTTACGGATACGTTCACTTTTGCGAACTCCACCAGCCATCTCATATTCGCGGCTATCTTTGCCATATTTAAAGCCGATTCCCATGAGCATTTTTTCGGAGAAACCACCCAAGGTTTGTTCTAACTCTTCAATTTCTACTTTGGAAGAGTCAATCGTGCTGAGAGCAGTATTATGAGCTTCTAACTTGCTGCGTAATTGCTCAATTAGTTCTGTCAGTATTTTTAAATTACAAGTCTCTCCAAGATCCAGATTGGCATCAATTGCTTTGAGTCCAGCAAATCTTAACTCAGCATTTTCTAGAACGCGGGATGTACGTTTTCTCAAAGACATAAATTTAGTTACTTGTAATATTTATACAGTTACTATGCCCCATTAAAAATCTAGGACTTACGCATTGACAAGGTTGCCAAGAAGTGAATTCAGGGAAAACAAGGA
>NZ_JAVRCD010000104.1:9981-15490 GCF_034530895.1 Nostoc sp. DedQUE08 | reverse complement strand
TAAAAGGTGGATGAATCCAGTTCAAATACTCGTCAACGGAGATAAAAGGTGGATTAATCCAGTTCAAACACTCGTCAACGGAGATAAAAGGTGGATTAATCCAGTTCAAATACTCGTTAACGGAGTTCAAAGGTGGATGAATCCAGTTCAAATACTCGTTAACGGAGATAAAAGGTGGATGAATCCAGTTCAAATACTCGTCAACGGAGATAAAAGGTGGATTCATCCAGTTCAAATACTCGTTAACGGAGATAAAAGGTGGATTCATCCAGTTCAAATACTCGTTAACGGTAATGCACTATCAGTAATTGTGTAGTTATCTGCTGTAGTAAACTACATCTAAGCCAGAAGACTGCACTCAATAGTTGATAGCGCTGTGAAAAAAATCCTGATTGTGTCAGCTAATCCCACAACGACAGACAAACTCCGCTTGGACGAGGAAGTAAGGGAAATTCAGGAAGGGTTGCAACGCTCTCGCAGCCGAGATAAGTTTGAACTGATTACTAAATGGGCGGTGCGGCCTGACGATTTGCGGCGTGCGCTTTTAGATCATAATCCTCATATCATCCATTTTTCTGGACATGGTGGAGGAAATCAAGGTTTAGCCTTGGAAAATAATACAGGGGAAATGCAGCTGGTGAGTACAGAGTCACTGGCAAGGCTATTTAAGTTATTTAAAGACAAAGTTGAGTGTATCTTATTAAATGCCTGCTATAGCGAGGTGCAAGCTGAGGCTATTTACCAACACATTAACTGCGTAGTTGGGATGAATCGGGCAATTGGGGACAAGGCAGCAATTAAATTCGCGGTAGGCTTTTATGATGCACTAGGTGCTGATAGGTCTTATGAGGATGCTTATGAGTTTGGCTGTAGCGCTATTGATTTAGAAAGTATTCTAGAGTCTTCTACCCCAGTGCTGAAAAGTCGGAACAATCCACAAGGTGCTATCTCTGCTAACGAAGCTATTCCAGATACCGATATAAAACCAGCAGTCACCCTAGAAAATCCAGAAGGGCAGGTATCCCTCAATTCTGCTTTTTATGTGGAGCGATCGCTTATTGAGGTAGACTGTTATGAAGCAATTCTTCAACCAGGGGCCTTAATTCGCATCAAAGCTCCCCGGCAGATGGGCAAAACTTCGCTCATGTCAAGGGTTCTCCATCATGCTAGTCAACATGGCTATCAGATAGCACCTGTAAATTTCCAGTCAGCCGATGCAGAATTTCTCGGTAATTTAGATCGGTTTTTGCAGTGGTTCTGCGCCAGCATTACTTACGAATTGAATCTACCAGAGAAGCTAGACGAGTATTGGAAGGGTGTTTTAGGTAGCAAGAATAAATGTACAAATTACTTTCAACGATATTTATTACCCGCCATTAATAGCCCCATAGCTTTAGGTTTGGATGAAGTCGATGAAGTCTTCAAGCATCCCATAATTGCGGCTGATTTTTTTGGATTGCTACGAGCTTGGCATGAGCGGTCAAAGAATGAGACAGTTTGGAAAAATCTCCGGTTGGTAATTGTGCATTCTAAGGAAGTTTATATACCGCTCAATATTAATCAGTCGCCTTTTAATGTCGGCTTACCCATTGAGTTACTAGACTTAAATCAAACACAAATACAAGACTTAGTACAACGTCACGGACTCAATTGGCCTGAATCACAAATTGAAGAATTAATGACACTCGTGGGTGGTCATCCTTATTTAGTGCGGGTAGCGCTTTATGAAATTGCCCGTGGTAGGATGACGCTGGAAAATCTGCAAAAAATCGCGGCAACCGAGGAAGGGCCTTACAGTGACCATTTACGCCGCCATTGGCTGAATTTGCAAGAGGATGCAGAATTGCTAGCGGCGGTTAAACAAGTGATGATGGCAAATCGCCCCGTAGATGTAGGCACAACTGAAGCGTTTAAACTCCGCAGTATGGGGTTAGTTAAGTTTCAAGGCAATCAAGTAGTGCCACTGTGTAAATTGTATCGTCAATATTTTGGGCATCGCTTGGGGTTGAAAAATTAAAAAAGTACATTAGGAGTGCAATAGAACTTTTATTTGCAATTACCATTTAACAAAAAGGTTTAACAATGGTTCAAGTTATTCAAGGAAAAGATATCACCCTAGCCCAACTCATAGATCAATTTGGGCTACAACGTGCAGACAACGAACAGTTTTTTTTAGAGTGGCAGCAAGATTTACCTGATTTGAGTGACTTAGAAAAGCAATCTCTCAACGAAGTTAAGGCAGAATATTTGCATTTATCCCGCTACCAAATTTTAGAACCTATAGTCAAAATGGTGGTGCTATTTCCACTATTGCGTCTAGCAGGTTTTTATCAACCGCCTTTTTACATTGCGTCGGAAGAAGAGGTAAGAATTTCTTCTGAAGATGAAGGCACAATTATTAGAGGACGTATTGATATCTTGGTGTTTCATCCTCCATTTTGGGTTCTTGTTGTTGAGGCGAAACGAGCAGATTACTCTTTAGTGCCAGCAATTTCACAAGCATTGGCTTATATGTTGGCAGATGCAACTTCGGCTAAACCTGTTTTTGGGTTTATCACCAATGGTAGTGAATTTCAATTTATTAAGTTGACTAAACAGAGTACACCGAGATATGCCTTATCTTATACACTGTCGCTTAATCGTGGGGATGACTTATATACTGTCGTAAAAGTGTTAAAACATCTAGCTCGTTTAATTAGTAATTTGTAATTATGACCTCTCCCTGGTTTTACTACGCAAAACCGTCCCTCTCCGATTCGGAGAGGGACAGACTTGAACTTTAGTTCAAGGCAGGGAGAGGTTTGTTTAACTCGCGCTGAATTTTTAATTGTTTATGACCCAGTACCAATATCAAGTCGGTGGTAGTCTGCCTCAAAATGCGCCAACTTATGTTAGACGGCAAGCTGACCATGATCTCTATGAAGGCTTGAAGGCTGGGTATTTTTGTTATGTACTCAATTCTCGGCAGATGGGGAAATCTAGCTTGCGGGTGCAGGTAATGCAGCAGTTGCAAACTGAGGGATTTGCTTGTGCTGTTGTTGATTTTACAGCTATTGGGACGGCAGATATTACGCCAGAACAGTGGTATGCCGGGGTGATTGATACTCTAGTGGGAAGTTTGAATATTTATACAACTTTTGATTTAGATACTTGGTGGACTGATAACGGGTTGCTTTCACCAGTACAGCGCTTGAGCAAGTTTATTGAAACGATTTTACTAAAAACAATTACTGAAAAGATTGTTATTTTTATTGATGAAATTGACACCATTCTGAGTCTTTCATTCAACTTGGATGACTTTTTTGCAGTTATCCGCGATTGCTACAACCGACGAGCAGACCATCCTGAATATAATCGCCTTACCTTTGCTTTGATTGGAGTATCTACGCCTTCAGATTTGATTCAAGACAAACGCCGGACACCTTTTAATATTGGACAGGCAATTGATTTAACTGGCTTTCAACTCCAAGAGGCGCAACCCTTGGCGCGGGGTTTGGCTGAAGTGGGTGATTCTCAAGAGTTGATGCAGGTGGTGCTGGACTGGACGGGAGGACAGCCGTTTTTGACGCAAAAAGTTTGTAAGTTGCTGGTGCAGGGGGGACTGGAGACTAGAAACTGGGGACTAGGAGATGAGGACTGGGTGGAAGAGTTGGTACGCGAGAGGATTATTGAGAATTGGGAGACGCAGGATGAGCCGGAGCATTTAAAGACGATTCGAGACAGAATTTTGCAGAGTGGAGAACAGAGGACTGGGCGATTGTTGGGGTTGTATCAGCAGATTTTGCAGCAGGGAGAGATAGTAGCTGATGATAGTGCTGAAGAAACGGAACTGCGGTTGACGGGTTTGGTGGTGAAGCGGGAGGGGAAGCTGCGAATTTATAACCGGATTTATGCAGAGGTGTTTAAACAGGAGTGGGCTGAAAAAATCTTGGCAAAGTTGCGTCCTTACTCGGCTGCATTGAATGCCTGGGTTGAGTCGGAACGTCAAGATGAGTCGCGCTTGTTGCGGGGGCAGACTTTGCAAGATGCCCATTCTTGGGCAGTAGGTAAAAGTTTGAGTGACTTGGACTATCGGTTTTTAGCTGCTAGCCAAGAGTTAGAAAAGCGTGATGTGCAGAAACGACTGAAGGCAGAGGAACAAGCAAAGCAAGTTTTAGCAGAGGCGAACCACAAAGCTAATCAACGAATTCGTATTGGTTCTGTGGTGTTAGGTTTTGCTCTAGTGGGGGCGGTAGCATTATTTATAATTACTCAAAAAAGTCTTGAGGTATCCAAGAATGCTATTGCAGTAGCACAATCAGCTAAGGCAGAAACAAATAACGCACAGAAAGATTTAAAAAATGCGAGGACAGAAACCGCAGCAACCAAGAAAGAGAATCAGCGTATATCATCTGAAAATAAACGGATATCTGAACAAGCGGTACAGGTAAAACAGAATCTTAGTAATGCAACTTCAAAACTGAATGCTGCAAATGTCGAAGTGAATCAGGCACAGCAAAACCTGAAATTAGCCGAAGACAAAGTCGCAGCAGCTAGCGCAAAGGCTAGTCAAGCTAAAGTACAGGCAAATCAAGCAATTAAACAACGGCAAGAGGCAGTTAATGCCCGTAAAACTTCTCTTGAGGAACTAAAAAAGGTAGAAGCAGCAAGAATTGTTGCTTTAACGGCTACGCGATTGGAACAAGGCGGAACAAATGCATTGCGGCTGTTTGAGACTTCCAGGGAATTTGATGCTCTGCTATTAGCAATGGAGACGGCAGGAACATTAAAAAGTCTGATCAAGGATAAACAATCTTTAGCAGACTATCCAGCATACAGCCCTTTGTTTACTTTACAGAGAATTCTATCTAGTACTAATATTCGTGAAAAAAATCGCCTGGAAGGGCATAGTATTGGGGTCTTCAGCGTCGTCTTCAGCCCGGATAGCAAAACTTTAGCTTCCGCCAGTAGTGACAATACCATCAAACTGTGGAATCTCGACACGGGCAAAGTTATTACTACTCTGACTGGGCATAGCGATAGGGTCAACAGCGTCGCCTTCAGCCCGGATAGCAAAACTTTAGCTTCCGCCAGTAGTGACAATACCATCAAATTGTGGAATCTCGACACGGGTAAAGTTATTACCACTCTGACTGGGCATAGCGCTGTGGTCATCAGCATCGCCTTCAGCCCGGATGGCAAAACTTTAGCTTCCGCCAGTCGTGACAAGACCATCAAATTGTGGAATCTCGACACGGGCAAAGTTATTACCACCCTGAGTGGGCATAGTAGTTCGGTCTTCAGCGTCGTCTTCAGCCCGGATAGCAAAACTTTAGCTTCTGCCAGTAGTGACAATACCATCAAATTGTGGAATCTCGACACGGGCAAAGTTATTACCACTCTGACTGGGCATAGCGCTGGGGTTATCAACGTCGCCTTCAGCCCGGATAGCAAAACTTTAGCTTCCGCCAGTTTTGACAATACCATCAAATTGTGGAATCTCGACACGGGCAAAGTTATTACCACTCTG
>NZ_JAVRCD010000104.1:0-9881 GCF_034530895.1 Nostoc sp. DedQUE08 | reverse complement strand
CAAATTGTGGAATCTCAACACGGGCAAAGTTATTACCACTCTGACTGGGCATAGCAATTGGGTCAACAGCGTCGTCTTCAGCCCGGATAGCAAAACTTTAGCTTCCGCTAGTAGTGACAATACAATCAAATTGTGGAATCTCAACACGGGCAAAGTTATTACCACTCTGACTGGGCATAGCGCTGTGGTCATCAGCATCGCCTTCAGCCCGGATGGCAAAACTTTAGCTTCCGCCAGTGCTGACAGCACCATCAAATTGTGGAATTTGAGTCTCGATGATTTATTAGCACAGGGTTGCAGTTGGCTTAAGGGTTATTTGGCTAGCCATCCTGATGCGGCTAAGGTGTGTCCAAGGCGGTAGGGAGAGGGAAAGCAGGGGGGCAGAGGAGCAGAGGGAGCAGGTGTGTAGGTGATGGGTGCGTAGGCGTAGCTCATCGTAGACATCGCTTGAGAACAAAGAGACAAAATTCAAGTTCTGAACTCGGTGTTTCAAGTTCCGTACACGAATGGCCGAGCAAAAAGGTAAAAGTTCCGAGTTCTGAACACGAATGGCCGAGCAAAAAGGTGAAAGTTCCGAGTTCTGAACACGAACGGCCGAGCAAAAAGGTCGAACTTCCGAGTTCCGAACACCAATGGTCGAGCAAAAAGGTCGAACTTCCGAGTTCTGAACACCAATGGCCGAGTAAAAAGGTCGAACTTCCGAGTTAAACCTCTGGTTCCACTCCTAGCGCTTTTAACTGGGCTGCTAATCTCTCTGCACGCTGACTTTCTTGTTCTGCACGCTGGCGTTCTTGTTCTGCAAATTGTTGAGCGGCGTTTTTCTCTTGCCTTTCTTTTGCTGCTAACTCCAAACCCCATAGTAATAATTCGCCGTTGTCATCCCACCAACGCAACCAATAACCTGTGCGGTTTTCTCGGCTTCCTTGCCATACCCCTAAAAACAAGTTCATTTCCGCAATCCAGTGACGATCGCTTGCATCTGGTGTTTGCAGTTGATAATATCCTAAATTATCTCGCCGATAAACTTCTAACACTCCGCTATCAGGTTCAAAAATGGCATAGTTTGGCACTTGTAAAATCTGCTCATAATAAAACCATTTACCAGGGGGATAGGTCGGTTTACTCGAATACTCTCCACCTTCGGTATCTGAAAGAAATTCCATCACAATTACCGGAATATCACCTTGGAGTCGTGGGGTATAACTGCGCTTTACTTCTTCTCGTGAGACTCGAATTGATGGTACATAACCCCAATCTGGTGCTTTGACGACAAATCGATTATTCAAAGTGGCGCAGATACCGTAATTAGTGATGGTTAAAGCATCGGCGGGTAATCTGCCAGCAAGTTCCAAGCTTTCTGTTAAAGCAGCAGCCAAGAGTGGCTGATTAATGTTATCCACTGGTTCGTTGTCTAAAACAAAATCATCAGGTAACTTTTCCCAGGTGACATTATGAGTGGCTGCATTGGCTAGCATAATCAGAATATTTCAAGTACAAATTCAATTTCTAATAGCCCGATTAAAAAATTGCACACGGCGTTACTCCTGAGCAAAGGTTCGCACTTCTTCCACTGACAATCCCAAAGCTTGGGCAATCTGTTCGATGCTCAAATCCATTTGCAATAATCGGGGTATGGCATCTCTTCTAGCTTGTTCTGCAAGTTCCGCCCGTTGTCGTTCTTGCTCGGCGTTGCGAGAAATTTCTGTATAAGTTAAAAACCGTTCTCCATCAGGGCGATATAACTGCAAACCCTCTGTTGATGGAGCAAAGCGAATTTTTAAACGGGGACTCACCCAATCTTCCATTAGAGGGATGACATCTAAACCGTCTTCGCTACGCAACCATCCATGCAAATTATTGCGATCGGGATCGTAAATGTAGTACTCTTCCACCCCATAGCGATCGTAGAAAAGTAATTTCTTGTCCCTTTCAGTTTGGGTGTTGCTGGGAGAAAGAATTTCAAACACTACTTGTGGTGCAACTCCCTCCTCTTTCCATTGTTGGTAGCACAAGCGATGTCTACGACGGGCTACGCCTACGGCTTTTGGTCTACCCAATACCACCATCACATTTGGGGCGTTAACAATTTTGTTACGTCCCTCTACGGGATACCAAAATAAATCTCCGGCGACAAATACATTTGGATCGTCGGCAAATAGCCAATCTAAATTCTGCTTGATTTCTACAATCCAGCCAAATTGTATGGTATTATTAGCCACTGGTTGTCCGTCACTATCTGGGTAGATGACCTCTGGCTGGGCCGACGGTTGGATTTGCGATACCATAGCTTCGCCCTCAGAAGGATATTTAGTCGGGATGCTTCCAAATTAGCAGACTCTTAAGGATATCTGCGCCATGAATCTGGAACGATAACTAACTAAAACAGTACGATTGTTCTACAATAAACCGATTAAAGATAGTATTATTAAGGACTGTTTCATCAGAAACTCCTTCTTTGCCGCCCAATATGTCAGACCAACAGCATGCAGCATCCTTGAATGGACATCTTCCGTACCCCAGCCACAACAGCCAGAATACCATTCGGATTCGGGGTGCTAGGCAGCATAATCTGAAAAATATTGACTTGGAATTGCCACGCGATCGCCTAATCGTATTCACTGGCGTTTCTGGTTCTGGTAAGTCTTCTCTAGCCTTTGATACCATTTTCGCTGAAGGGCAACGTCGCTATGTGGAATCCCTCAGCGCCTACGCACGACAATTTTTAGGACAACTGGATAAGCCGGATGTAGAAGCGATTGAAGGCTTAAGTCCAGCAATTTCTATTGACCAAAAGTCAACGTCTCATAACCCGCGTTCTACTGTCGGTACGGTGACAGAGATTTACGACTATTTACGGCTGTTGTTTGGTCGCGCTGGCGAACCCCATTGTCCGATATGCGATCGCTGTATTGCACCCCAGACAATCGATGAGATGTGCGATCGCATCATGGAATTACCAGATCGCACCCGCTTCCAAATTCTTGCACCCGTTGTCAGGGGGAAAAAGGGCACACACCGTAAGCTTTTGTCAAGTCTGGCATCTCAAGGTTTTGTCCGCGTGCGGATCAATGGCGAGATTCGCGAACTGTCAGATTCCATTGAATTGGATAAAAATTTTACCCACACCATCGAAGTGGTAATTGACCGCTTGGTGAAAAAAGCTGATATCCAAGAGCGTTTGGTTGATTCCCTGTCTACGTGTCTCAAGCAATCGGGTGGGATTGCAGCCATTCTTGTGAGTCTGCTTGGTGACGACGGACAAGAAAAAGAAGAAGAATTAGTATTTTCGGAAAATTTTGCCTGTCCAGAACATGGGGCGGTAATGGAGGAACTATCGCCGCGATTGTTCTCCTTTAACTCACCTTATGGTGCTTGTCCGCACTGTCATGGCATCGGGACTTTAAGAAGATTTGCGCCAGACTTGATCGTACCCGACTGGGAAGCGCCAGTTTATGCTGCGATCGCGCCTTGGTCAGAAAAAGATAATTCTTATTACTTGGAATTACTCTATAGCGTCGGACAGATTTATGGATTTGAGTTACAGACAAATTGGAGCAAGCTGACAGAAGAACAGCAGCAAATTATATTGTTTGGCGAAAAAGATGAACGAGCCGCAGAAGCACAGAGAAAGCAGAGTTTTAAAGGTGCTATTCCAATTTTGCAACGGCAGTATGAGGGTGGTTCGGAATTAATTAAACAAAAATTAGAGCAGTATTTAATCGATCAACCGTGCGAGGTTTGTAAGGGAAAACGGTTAAAACCGGAAGCCTTGGCGGTGAAGTTGGGACAATATGGAATTTTAGAATTGACTACCGTATCAATTCGAGATTGTCGGGAGAGAATTGAGCAATTTAAGTTGAGCGATCGCCAGTTACAAATTGCTGATTTAGTTCTCCGGGAAATCAAAGCTAGATTGCAATTTTTGTTAGATGTAGGTTTAGATTATCTCACCCTTGACCGTCCAGCCATGACCCTTTCTGGTGGCGAAGCCCAACGAATTCGTCTAGCAACGCAAATTGGTTCTGGATTAACAGGAGTTCTCTACGTTTTAGATGAACCCAGTATTGGTTTGCATCAACGAGATAATGGTAGGTTGCTCAAAACCTTAACGAAATTACGCGATTTGGGTAATACATTAATTGTCGTTGAACACGATGAAGAAACAATTCGCGCAGCTAACCACATTGTTGATATTGGCCCTGGTGCAGGAATTCACGGCGGAAATATTATTGCCCAAGGTGATTTTCAGGCGTTATTAGCAGCAGAAGATTCCTTGACGGGTGCATATTTATCAGGAAGGCGAGTAATTACCACGCCAGCACAACGCCGAGAAGGAAATGGGCGCAGTTTGGGAATTAAAAATGCCCATCGCAACAATTTAAGAAATATCGATGTAGACATTCCGCTAGGTAAACTCGTCTCCATCACTGGCGTGTCTGGTTCTGGCAAATCTACACTGATTAACGAATTACTATATCCATCTCTGCAACATCATTTAACTAAGAAAGTTCCCTTACCGAGACATTTGGATAAAATCCAGGGATTGAATGCGATTGATAAAGCGATCGTTATCGATCAATCGCCCATTGGACGCACACCACGTTCTAACCCTGCAACTTACACAGGAATTTTCGATGCCATCCGAGATGTATTTTCCCAAACAGTAGAAGCCAAAGCTAGGGGTTACAAACCCGGACAATTTTCTTTTAACGTTAAAGGTGGACGTTGCGAAGCTTGTAGCGGACAGGGTGTGAATGTTATTGAAATGAACTTTCTCCCGGATGTTTACGTGCAATGCGAAATTTGTAAAGGTGCAAGATACAACCGCGAAACTTTGCAAGTGAAGTACAAAGATAAGTCAATTTCTGATGTACTGAGAATGACAGTTGAGGAGAGTTTAGACTTTTTCCAGAATATCCCCAAAGCGATCGCGCGTTTGCAAACTTTATTTGATGTCGGGTTGGGTTATGTCCAACTAGGACAACCTGCGACTACCTTATCAGGTGGTGAAGCGCAACGGGTGAAATTGGCAACAGAACTATCTCGACGCGCCACAGGTAAGACACTTTATTTAATAGATGAACCGACAACAGGGTTATCTTTTTACGATGTTCACAAATTGTTAGATGTGTTGCAACGATTGGTAGATAAGGGGAATTCAATATTAGTAATTGAACACAACTTAGATGTAATTCGCTGTTCAGACTGGGTGATAGATTTGGGCCCAGAAGGTGGCGACAAAGGCGGAGAATTAATTGCTGTGGGTACACCAGAGGAAGTTGCAAAAAATCCCAGGTCTTATACTGGGCAATATTTACAGCAAGTTTTGAAGCAGTATCCGGCGGTGAAATCTTAGTCTTTTGCAATTAGGGTACATTGCATAAAGGTCATATCCAGGTCAAAAAAGCGGAGAAGGTTGTAGCAAAAGTATTATGAAACTTCCTAAGCGTGAATGCGCTATCGTTGAAATAGATAAAATCGCGGGTTACTGTCTCAATGAAAAAACTTTCCCAAAGCCTCAGCTTGTTTTTTAGTGACTTATAATCGACAAAATCCCCAACTTATCAAACTAGGACTTACGCATTGACAGAAAATCCTAAATGATAGATATGCCTTTCAAGGCTTTTAGCTAGATTTTTCAATTATCTTTTTGCGATCGCAATTAACAAAGGATGCTTTGTAAAAGCCTGAAACAACCTATTTACGTTAATACACAAGATGATTCATTTGTACAGTGCGTAACTCCTACAAACAAGTTGGGGAGCTGCGGTTTGCAATTCTTACAAATAAAATAGAATTGCAATAAATATTTATCAAGTTGTAGCTAAAACTGGTTCTGCTAAAAAATATTTCAGATTTTCTTGCTGGGTAGCAAATTTCAAATATTGAGATGCCATTTCTGGTGTTAGCAATTCAATCATTAACCTGTTTTCCACCCAGAACTCAATCACATCAAAGAAAGAATCGCGGTTACAGCGCACTACACGCCAACCTTCACGAACACCAATTTTTTCAATTTCTTGCTGACTAATTGGTACAGAGATAGCTGCATGAATATCTGTATACCTGGAAGTAATAGCAGTATGTACAAATACGCATTCTTCATCACCTTCACCAGGTTCTATTTGAGAACCTAAAGGATAAAGTTCAATACCTGTACCGTATTCATCAAAAGGTAGAACCATATAACTTCCTGGATTAGGAGGAAAGGGAACAGCTTGCGCTTTTAAGATTTCCCCCAGAACTTGAGCAACATGACTAGGGTTTCTAACAGCAATTGAAATATGGTGAATCATAGAATAACCTCGTTCGATATCTTGTAGATTAGAAAACAATCGGGTAAAACTAGGGGAGGCAGGGGAGAGAAAAAATTCTTAACCTCAGCGTATTGGGTTCTATGCAAATTGAATGCTCATTAGCTTATTGAGGTCGTCCATAATGAGCGCGACCCTTGCCATCGGCAGTCTCAAGTACTAAAACTTGCTGCCCATAATCATTCGTCTCAATCGACCACTGGTAAGTCTCAGGCTTTGCTGTATTGCGGCTGGAGTAGGTGCGCCCGCTATTGCAGATTTGCCCTTTAGATGTGCTGTCGCTGGGTTGAAAAGTCAGGCGTTGAGCCTCAATCTTAACTTTGCCTTTTTCCTCTATGAAGAGATTAGACGCACAGTTGTAAGTGTTGATTTGAATCAGTCTATTTCGCTTGTAATTTCCATTAGATGTAAGTTGGAATTGGTCGCTAGAGCCGTTTGGGGCTGCGGACTGCCCTGTGTAACTGTCTTGGTATTGGATGGATGAAATCCGGCCATACCGCCACTCGCCCTGAAGTTCAGCAGGCACTCCATTATCGTTACCCGCCTGACTCGCGCTTGGGTAAAAAACAAGGCTAGCGGTGAAACCCAAACTTAGGGCAGTAGTAGCGAAAAAGCGGACAGTTTTTGCTCTGGAATAGAGTTGCTTGTTGGTTATTGAGTGCATAGCATTTCTGTAGAAATAGATGTATTTGTCAACAAAAGCGATTTACAACGCGAACTCTGCGTGTTTATATATTGCCTATCCCAATGGGGGCACACATATGTGCGCCCAAATCCACCCAAAGCAAAATTTCATGCAATAAACTGCAATCCATATTTGCTCAAAACAGGCTGTACTTTTTCCATGTTTAGGGATGCACTATCTGCTACTTGACCCATTTCTTCATAAAACTTTTTCGCGCCCTTGGGTGAAATTAAAACCAAAAATTTCGCAGTAGCAGAACGAATTTTAAAGCCGTGTGCTGTATTGTGAGGAATGTTAACGAAAAAGCCTGGTGATGCCAAAATTGTTTCTGTACCAATTTGGATGTCTAGTTCACCTTCTAGAATATAAAACGCCTCTTCCCAAGGGTGAGTATGAAGTGGTGGGCCATTTTCCTCTGTATCTGTAATTTCATAAATTGTCCACGCTTGATTAGTCTCTTCTCCGGTTACTTTTGTTGTGAACTGTGCACCAATAACTGAAAATTGATTTCCTTCTCCTGATGCAAGAATAGTTGGTTTTCGGATGGTTGCACTTTGCATACAAGTTACTCTTTGTTGTGTAATTTAGTAAGTGACTTACAAACTTGATTTGATGTTTTTAACATTAGAAATTAATCGGGGAGAACTAGGGTAGATAAATGGGTAATTGCTATTTTTTTGTAACTGATTATTAAGATATTGAACTAAGGTTAAAATCTCTAGAAACAATTAGTAGCCTATTCTGGCTAAAGTCGATATTTCCATGTCTAAAGAGTCACTCAACTTCCCCAAAGCAGACATACTGGTGATTGATGACACGCCAGAAAACCTGAATCTCCTATCTGCCATGTTGACGGAACAGGGATATAAAGTTAGAAGTGTAACTAAAGGTTCTACGGGTTTACGGGGAGCAAATGCAGTTCCCCCCGATCTAATTTTGCTGGATGTGAATATGCCTGAGATGAATGGCTATGAAGTCTGCCAACACCTAAAGGCAAACGATCGCACCCGCGAAATTCCAGTAATTTTTATCAGCGCTTTGGGTGATGTGCTAGATAAGGTAAAAGCCTTTACAGTTGGTGGGGTGGACTATATCACTAAACCTTTTCAACTAGAAGAGGTTTTAGCACGAATTGAAAATCACTTGACGATTTGGAAACTGCAACGACAACTCCAAGCCCAAAATGAGCGGTTGCAGCAGGAAATTTCTGAACGCGCCAAAGCAGAAGAGAAGTTTGCTAAGGTTTTTCGCTCTAGTCCCAACCCAATTGCGATCGCTACAGTTTCGGAAGCTCGTTTTATTGATGTCAATCCCAGCTTCTTGAAAATGAGCGGCTATTGTTTAGAGGAAGTAATTGGAGATACTGCTACCGAACTTAATTTAGGTAAAAACACAGTCGCGATCGCTCAAACAATTCAACTTCTGCCGGAAACTGGTTCGCTATACAATCTAGAATTTGAATTTTCTACAAAGTCTGGAGAACTCAAAACCATACTGATATCTCTCGAATTAATTGACTTAGGTGGAGTGCCATGTGCTTTATTAATTGCCAATGACATCACCGAACGTAAACGCCTAGAAAACGAATTTATTTCTTTAGTCAGTCATGAGTTACGTACACCTTTAACTTCCACAATGGGAGCATTAGATTTATTAAGTTCAGGACAACTGGGAACTCTAACCGAACAGGGACAAAAAGTCCTCAGCATTGCCACGACTAATACTGAACGCTTGATTCGTTTAGTGAACGATATTCTCGATTTAGAGCGGATGAAATCGGGCAAAATCTTTACACGCAAGGCGAAGTGCAACGCCGCAGACTTGCTAATTACGGCAACGGAAGCAATGCAAGCAATGGCAGATAAATTACAAGTTCGACTAATTATAAATCCCGTAGCAGCAGAACTTTGGGCAGATCCCGATCGCCTCTTGCAAACCCTCACCAATTTACTGAGCAACGCGATTAAGTTTTCTGAACCAGGTGACACTGTGTGGATAAGTGCCACTCTCTCAGAATCTAAAAGCGTTGAATCTGAAGAAAATCAGCCTTCATCACCCAACTTTCTTTTAATTACGATTCAAGATAAAGGGCGAGGAATTCCTGAAGATAAATTACAAATCATCTTCGAGCGTTTTCAGCAGGTAGATGCATCTGACTCCCGCAACAAAGGAGGAACAGGTTTAGGACTTGCTATTTGCCGAGATATCATACAGCAACATAATGGTAAAATCTGGGTTCAGAGCATTTTAGGCGAAGGTAGCACTTTTTATGTACTGTTACCTTTAGTAAACTCTCAATAGCAGCCTTTAATTACCCAAATCTCCCCTACTTCTACCCGATTGCATTCTAAAATAGCTGAAGACTAATCAAGCTAATCAGCATCACATATCATGCGAGAGTGACAATATGAGCAGAAATATCTTGATTGTTGATGATGAAGAAGATGTGCAGGCGATCGCAAAATTGGGATTAGAAATGGCTGCTGGTTGGAACGTGTTGACTGCTTGTACTGGTTGGGAAGCGTTGAATGTAGCAGCCAACTCTAAGCTTGATGTAATTTTACTAGATATGATGATGCCTGATATGGATGGGCGTGCCACTCTGCAACAACTCAAGGCTAACCCCGTCACTAAATCAATTCCCGTAATTTTACTAACTGCCAAAGTCCAGGAGTCCGCTCAAGAGGTGTTTACTGGCTTAAATGTAGCTGCTGTCTTTGCCAAGCCTTTCCGTCCCTTGAAACTAGCAGCGCAAATCAGTGAAGCATTAGGCTGGAACTGAATTTTTTTGAGTCGTTACAGCAAATTTTGCTCTCTTATATAATATATTTAGGACTTACGCATTGACAAGGTTGCCAAGAAGTGAATTCAGGGAAAACAAG
>NZ_JAVRCD010000103.1:0-15660 GCF_034530895.1 Nostoc sp. DedQUE08 | reverse complement strand
TCGCCTACATTTGTGATGACCCGTAGCCAAAAATGGATAAAGTCGAGTTTAGAGGTTGTTTGAAAAGTCTTTGGCTGTGATTTTAGGCACTTGTTGATCCCCCCTAACCCCCCTTAAAAAGGGGGGAACCGGAATCAAAGTCCCCCTTTTTAAGGGGGATTTAGGGGGATCTAAAACTTTTGATACCGATAAGAGGACTTTTCAAACATCCTCTTACAGCAGTTTTCATATATTTGAACTACATCTGTTGTAGGGGCGCAAGGCCTTGCGCTCCTACCGCGTCGTCTATTTACAGAAACTGACTGGAGTCGGAGCCACTTTGCCTCTGCACTACGTCTAATGGTTGGGTTCTTAAACCCCTTGATTTACGATAATAAAAAAATGGTGAGTTTTGATGAAGCTGTATAGATATATTATTTTAGCGATCGCTCTTATTTTTCTTGTATCTTGTCAATCAACACCCAAATCACAACCCGATGCCATTCCAGCAGCCCCATTGCAAAAAACAGTGACGCTGGATAAGAATTTTAAGATAGCCAGCGGTGAAACTCTTTATGTTCCGGTCTACTCTCATATCTATCATCACAATCGCCAAGAGATTTTTGAGTTAGCAGTTACGCTTAGTATTCGGAATACAGATTTGACTAATCCGATCGTTATTACTTCTGTGCGCTACTATAACTCAGAAGGGAAACTAGTTAAACAGTATTTAGAGCGCCCTATTCAACTTGATGCCCTAGCTTCGACAGATTTTTTTATCAATAGAAATGACACCAGTGGAGGTTTAGGCGCAAACTTCATTGTCGAATGGGTAGCCCAAACCGAAATATCCGAACCGATAGTAGAGGCAGTCATGATTGGTACTGACTTTCAACAAGGAATTTCTTTTATCAGTCCTAGTAGGGTAATTAAAAGTCAAAATAACAATAAGCGATCGCCTTTAAAATAGAAATTTTAAAAAGCTAATTTATCATTTCCTCGTTCCCATGTTCCGCACGGGAATGCATTCATTAAATTTCAGACTGCATCTATAGCTGGAGGCAACAGATACTAATCAGCCAAAACTCAAAGGTTTATCAACGAAGCTCAAAGGTTCATCAACGAAGCTCAGAGGTTCATTCACAAAGCTCAGAGGTTCATCAACGAAGCTCAGAGGTTCATCGACAAAGCTCAAAGGTTTATCAACGAAGCTCAAAGGTTCATCAACGAAGCTCAAAGGTTCATCAACGAAGCTCAAAGGTTCATCAACGAAGCTTAAAGGTTCATTCACGAAGGCCAGACTATCCCCAATGCCCAATGCCCAATGCCCAATGCCCCATCTTTAATCATCCTCTAATTTCAATAATTGTTCATCAAGAGTTTGTATCCGCCCACGCACAATTTCTTCTGAGAGAATTCGCTTCCGCATTGCTTCATTGAGCGCTCCTTTTTCTGCCAAGAGTAAACGTCGGCGAATAGCTTCAAGTTTACTGCTCTTGCCACTTCTACCTTCCACCTCATCAGGGCGACGATTATATAGTTCCCGCAGTATTTTTTCTGCACCGGCAATTCGTACCTGATAAGCTGAACGCATCTCTTCATAAACGGCTTTTGGTAATACCCCTGATTTCAATAGGCTATCTAATTCATCTTGTGCCGCCTTACCCGTCATCAGCTGGGCTTGCAACTCTTCAACCTGTTGCTGAACTTCAGAAAATTTAGATAACTTTAAGCGTTTAACCACCCAAGGCAAACTTAAACCCTGTCCCACTAACGACACCAGCACACAGCCGAAGACTATAGCTATCAAAACTTCTCGCCCTGGCAGTGTTGTAGGTAAACTCAATGCCAGAGCCATTGAGAGTGAACCTTTGATGTTGCCTAAAAACAGTAAATGTTGCCAGCGCAGCGGAATTGGACGGTCAATCCAACGAACTAATGCTAGTAGCGGATAAACTGTAAGAACTCGCCCGACTTGAAAAGCCAAAACTGCAAGTAGAATTGCAGGTAAAGTTTTCCAGAGTGTTACCAAATTTATTTCTACACCAATCAACAGAAAAATAAAGGTGTTGACAGTAAAACTGGCATATTCCCAAAAACTCAATAAAGTGATGCGGCTAGAAGCAGAAGTATTCCGAGAAAGCCCAAAATTCCCGAAAATCAATCCAGCAACAACTACAGCCACAGGGCCTGATACACCGAGAAATTGCCCAGCCTGAAAAGTTCCTAATGCAACTGCGACTGTCAGCAAAAGACTGCCAAGGGCATCATCTAAACGGGCGAATACAGGTATACTCAAGTAGCCCAAGACTAAACCCACAACGCAGCCTCCTAGAGAGATAAATAGCAGTTGTTGGATTCCCTCTACAAATGTGAGTGAGCCTGTTGAATATACTTGCACGATCAGGTTGAAGGAAACTAGGGCAGCGGCATCATTGAATAGAGTTTCTCCTTCAACAATGGTGGAAAGCCGCGAGGGTACTGGTATATCCTTAAATACAGCAATCATGGAAACAGTATCAGTGTTTGCCAGAATTACTCCGACAAATAATGCAGGTATCCAACTCAGTCCCAGGACAAATTTCAACAGGACAGCAATAATCGCACTGGAAATCACAGCCCCTGGCCCAGCTAGTAGGGCAATTGGTTTAAAGGTGCTGCGTAGGCGACTGACATCTGTATTAATACCAGCTTCAAAGATGAGAATTGGCAGGAAAAGATCCAAAACAAGGGTTGGACTTAAACCAATCCGACGAGACAATAACTCAGTGATGGGCAAACCTGCTATTACTAAACCCGTAACATAAGGGATTCCCAACCGCCGGGACAGCAAAGCTACACCTGTAGCCACAACCAAAAGAATAATTGAAACTTTGACTAATTCGGTAACATCCACTATTGCGTTTTAGAGAGTTAATTTGACTTGACTGATAGATTCTCTCTTCATTCATGCCAAATTAGCAAGTTCAGGGTGTGGGTTCAGAATAGAACGAGCCAGTACTCACTACCATAGCTCGGCAATCTTACCAGCAAACCCAGAGTCAAAGCGTAGGCGCAGTCCTTCGGCTGCGCTCAGGAACCACCCGTCGTTGGCAAAGCCTCTCGTAGAGAAGACCTCGCACTTTCTCCACTAACCTTGTGAACAAAACGGTTTAAAATAAATGCACAAAGTCAGAAAAAAAAAGCCAGGTTTTTTCGCTATCAAGCCTAAAAAACCCAGCTTTCTGTTGTATCTTTACTGAAACCCGATAACTCCCGGAATTTCAAGGACAAAATCTGCCCCATATACAGATGCAGGAGTCTGGAATCCTACTTTAACTTCGCCTTGAATCACACGTTTGCTCACTGTTACAGCCGCCAACGCCGTAAAATCGTATGCTTCCGGCCCTAAAAGCTTTGCAGTTACTTGTTGACCAGTTTCATCCTCAGCAATACCAATTACTCTAACTTGCCCCTTGGCTCGTTCTGCTGCCGTTGGCCCAGTGGGTAGAGTTTTAATTAGACTTGCTAAAGCACTTTGGAATAGAGACGAGTTAAATAACCATCCCAAATACTGGCTCGACTCCATCAGGAAGCCCACAGGATTAGGAAATACGGTATAAACCTCAATATTAGGAATACCCGTAGTCTGAAACGCAGTGATAATATCAGCACGCCAAGGGTTTGTTACTGCTGTCTCGGGCCCATAACCAAAATCAACTTTACGTCTTTTCGATGCTGGGCGAGATGGAATGAGCTTACCTGCTTCTCTGACTACCCCGATATGATGTAAAGTCGGCAGTACTGTATTTGCCGTTCCCTGAGATACACCGCCGACTGTTTCATAGATTAAAATCAGTCGCGTTGCAGCTGCTAACTTCTGTTTGAGGTAAGCAGCTACACAATCAGTAGGGACAACCCCAAATCCCACACCAGGGAGAAGCATTATCCCTGCACTTTTAGCCTCAGTATCTCGTGCTTGTAGCGCCTGAAATTCAGGTACTTCGCCAGCTATGTCTAAATAATGAGTTTTAGTTTGGAGGCAGGCATCAACAAGTGGCTTTGAGGTTTTGGAGAAAGGGCCAGAGCAGTTGATGACAGCAATTATATCCTCAAGAGAGCGAGCGATCGCCTGCGGATCGTCTAAGCCAAAAACCCGAAAGTTCAAACTTAATTCATTGGCTACAGCTGCTAGTGAACTTTGATTGCGTCCAGCTAAAATTAATTCCAGTCCGTTATTTTTAGCAGATTCAGCAATGAGTTTTCCAGCATAGCCAGTTGCACCATACAATAACACCCTTGATGTCATTATTATCACCAGCTAGGAATTAATTGTTCGCAATCTGCTGCCATAACCTGACTTCAGGTGGTTCAACTAAAAATTGTTCTGACTTTTCGTTCAAAGCTTTAATATACGGCTGCTGTAGATGTTGAGCTAAAATTTCCTGGCTGACCCAGTTTTCATGCAACAGAAACAAAGATGGGTCGTCAGCAGATTGGTGCAAATCGTAATTAATACAACCTTCTTCTGCAAGTGTAAGAGCTATTACAGGTTGAAATTCCTGCTTAAAATTGTCTTCTAAACCTGGCTTCACTTTTAATCGAGCGGTGACGGTTACTTTCTGATTTGACATTGTGATTCCTCTTTTTTAGTAAAACTAATTCAAGTATTAATGCTATTAATAATTTCCGAAGGCTTGAAGTAGTTGTAAGGTATGGGACGAGTTTGATTTCTAATATCTATTTGCCGTTCTATTTCGTGCAAATTCTGTTGAAATTGCACCACAATTTCCTGCGCCAATGGATCGGCAAACTCCTCATCATAAAAACCCAATTTGTCATAGTGGTACGATGTTAAAATCTCAGTCCACATCACCTGATCGGCAGCTTGTTTAAAAGGAGGAAGTATCTTCATGATAGTTTCCAAATCTACACCTTTAGTTTCTGGAATTGGGTGGTAGGCTGCATAGGGCATATTGGGTACAAAAGCCATATATTCGTACTGAGAAAAATTCAAAGCAGAGTGTAGAGGAGCGCAAGTGAATACTACCACACTGATGATTTCAATAAGTTGTTCTAGAGTCTCAATCTTGGCTGGCATTCCCTTGACTCTACCACCATCTTGAGCTACTAATTCTCTAGCCCAATTTTGCAACTCATAGTCGTCACTGATATCCTGTGAGGTTTGGTAATAAAGTTGCAAGTATTCAGCCACAAACTTTTCGACGGCATTCCATATTAATATGCCATCGTCCCGGAAAGGAAAGTGCGGTAAAATTTCTGGATCGTCTGTTTGACGACTTTTTATTAACCGAGGGAAGGTAAATTTTTCCACGCTCCATTCTCCATAAACCTTCGCCACAAATCCAAGAGATTCCGCCAATGAACCTGCCATAAACTCATCAACCGGGCCTCCAGGTTGCAAAAACTGAGTGCGTCCCAAATCGTTATCAAATAGCATGAAACGGAAGTGGGGTTTTAACAGTAAAGCGATGGGATGATTTTCTGCTAGTTGCCGCGCAGTGACAATCGCGAACGGAGCCATAACTGCATGAGTATAGGCAAAATGACTACCCAATTCTTGATGGTTGCCATCAGCAATTTGAACGCAGGTTTTTGCCAAAAACCAATCTAAATGGGGGTCATCTGGTGTATAAATTACGCTTTTTGCACCAGAGTCATGATTAATCTGGATAGCAACAGGTACTAGAGAACCACCATTAGGACTATCATTACTTTGCCAGTAAAATAGAGCTTGTGGCTTGGGAAGGTACTTTTTAACATTATCGTAGACACCACCTTGAATATTAGATAACAAAGGATAATCTAAGAAATACAGCTTGCCTTCCTTAAGTGCTTTTTCCAAAGTAAATTCTGTACCTGCAACCTTCTGAAAATGTTCATCCGTGACAGCAAAATTATCAGGTAATACATCAATTTTTTGGATAGCTAATGGGTTCGCTCCAGAGAGTCGTTGTTCTGCAAAACAAGAGTCTGTTTTGTAATTTTTTATAACATCGGGTTTTGGTAGGAGTGATAAAAGTTCTTCATATTCTTCCAATTCATCCAATGGATCTAAGAAGTTTCTGGCTTTAGCAGCTAGCATATTTGGTGCAAGGCTTGCCATACTTGCCAAACGTTTAGCAGTATATTCTGCCGAGAATATTTCCTTATGAGGAACTTTATCGATTACTGGTAGAGGAGCTAGATAATCGTAATTAAACTTGTACTCTTCTCGATTTTTATCTAGCCAATTGATTCGGACATTAACATCAGGATCTTTTTGTGGTAAATATGGTTTCACGATGATCTCCAATTCTATTTTTGAGCGGTTGCTAGTAAATGATTAACGTCAGGATTTAGCAAACAAGCTTCATTACAGAGTTTTCAGATACTCAATCAAAGCTTTTTTATTCTCATCAGATAAATCAGTGCCATAAATATGTCCCTGATTTGAATTAGCAGTTACCTTGGTATCGTATTTAAAACCTATAGCTTTGGCTTCATCTCCCTCAGTAATAAAACCAACTTTTTTCGGGTCGTAGACATCATATCCCCGATAGAAAACTTGAGGACGATTCTCTGGTTTCTCGAACAAATCTTGTAGAGATGGGACTGAACCATTATGTAAATATGGCGCTCTTAACCATAAGCCATCTAGGGAAACGGATACATACCCATTGGTTTTACGTAAGTTTTTGAAGTCCCAAGGGTAGCCATCACCAAAATGATTGTAAGTATCTGCTCCTTCTTGCGTCCACATATCTAACCGATGGCGGTCAGTTCCTACTTCTTCCACAGGGATAACAGTACCTGTTCTTTCCCCACCAAACGCGTGACAAGATGCACAAGTATTAGCAAAAATTTGGCTTCCTTTTGCAGCCACTTGCTCATCAATAGCAAATGGATATTTAGGAGGTGGTAGTTCTTGAATAAAATCTTCTACTCGTTGTAAATCGGCTACAGGAAGTGATTTTTTGGTAGCACCGTCACCAATTGCTCCAGTTTGAACAGTTTCTGTTAGTGAAGTTTCTAAGCCATCCCAATGAAGTGCAAACCCTTTGTGCATCTTTTGATTCCAAAGAGGCATCATATCAGAGTTGCCAATAGTGTTATCTTTAGGCAACTTTAAAGTATTGAATTTAACCGGATTAAAAGGATCAATTCGACCAGGCCCCCAGTTAGGACGGGAATCTGTCCAACTATAGTCTTCCTTTTGTTGCAGCAGTGCTTTCTTAGTTTGAGGAATTAGCAGATAGCGATAAAGTAAATTTTCTAACCAGGAAAGGTTGTAATTATATTTGATTTCGTCAAGGATATAATCTGCTGTAAATCTAGGATCGCCAGCAGTTGCACTCAAAAATCGTAAATAGCCTTGCGAATCAAACTTATTAGCAGGAGCAGCAGCCACAATTGTGGGTTTATCTTTCTCTGTTTTTCTATAGGTGGCAGTATGGCAAACAGCGCAAGTTATACCGACACGAGGGAAGCCAATGGTTTTTTTCGTAAACCCAACTGGCATTTCTTTACCCTCTTCCCATGTGATTCCCAAGGAAGTATAACCACCTGGCCCTGGTAATTTATCAGGGAATATTCGTGGTAGTACCAGCCAAATCCAATAGGGAACACCTTGCGCTTCTTCTGTGCCAATAGAACCATATTTAAAGTGTTCTTCAGGCGATTCATAATATGTGGGAACCTCTCGAAAAAGGTTGTACCATCCCACATACCCAACTACACCAGCTAAAACGATCGCAATTAAAACTATGCTTGTGATTACCCTACCTATTTTATTTTTAAGTATTGTCATGGCACTCTTTTGCTCCTTTGCAGAAGAATCTGTTTGTAGTGCAGGAATATATCTACACTAAGCTAGGGATAAAATTAAGATAATTGCTTCACTGGAATTGCAGCGATTGCATTTTGCTACGCATTGCTAGGGTTAGAAGAACTAGTTCCGCTAATCCAAAAAACAGGTCTACAAAGGCAATGGATAAAAATCCTTTATCTTGTCCAAAGAAAAGTACTGCACAAATGAAAAATGTTGATCCAAAAGCTCTTGAAGGAAATATTGATATCCAGGCAGTTGCCTGATATCGGTACGGATCAAGTGCCCCAGGAATATAAAATGCACTAATAATAAACAACAGCATTCCCGCAGCACGAACCCAGATAATTGGCTCTGGTATATGCATTTTCAGGAACGTCAGCATTAATTCTGGAAAGAAGCAAGAGGGAATGACAAAAAGCATATTAACAATAATGCCAACCCAAGTAACGCGACTAAACCATTTAGCGTAATTATTCATTTTTTCTCCTTTTAAAGCTTTTTCATGTACTCAACTAGGGCATTTTTATCTTCTGTAGGAAGATCGGTTCCATATAAATGACCACTGTTACTATTTCCAGGTTTTGTGGTATCGAACTTAAAGTATTGCTTACCGTTTTCTACACCGACATCAGATACAAAGCCAACTTTTGCTCTGTCAATGACATCGTAGCCACGATAGAATTCTTTAGGTCTATTTTCTGGTGTTTCTAGTAAATCCCGTAAGGTGGGGACTGAGCCATTGTGCAGATAAGGGCCACGTAACCAAACACCATCAAGGGGCATATTTGCATAGCCATTAGTCTTACGGAAATTCTTAAAGCGCCACGGATACCCTGTATACAGAGTATTTTGGTTAGACATCGTTTTGTAGGTATATGAGTCAAGACGATGAGGGTCTGTACCAATTTCTTGAATTGGGACAACTTTGCCTGTATATGCACCACCAAAAGCGTGACAACTAGCACAATTGCTTTGAAAAAGCTGTTCTCCCTTCGCTGCTATAGTTTCGTTAACTTCGTAGGGATATTTTGGTGGTGGTAGTTCCCATAACCAATCGGCAACTCTTTGAATTCGAGGCAAATCAATCGTTGTGGGTGTGACTCCAGCGCCTAAAGCTGCACTCTTATTTCGTTCATCAACGGAAGTGTTATTACCATCCCAATGTAACTGCAATCCCTCACGGGGTTTTTGATTCCAAACGGAAGGGAAATCAGAAGTACCAATCAGTTCATCCTCACGCAACTTATCCATTGGGAAATGAAATTGAATTGCTTTATAAGGATTAAAAGTATCTACTCTTCCTGGGCCCCAATCTGGTTGTTTTTCAACGAATTTAAGTCGAGATGCCTGATTAATTAGTGCATCTCTAGTTTGAGGAATTGCAATGAAGCGATAAAGTAATTTTTCAATGGGATTAATACCACCACTGATTTTTTCAATTTCTGGCAACATCCGGTTAGCAGTAAAGCGCTCATCTACACCAACTGCTGACAAGAATTTGATATATCCCTGCAAATTAACTACATTAGCAGGCATTGCCGTGATGACTTGATGTTCGCTATTGGGAGTATTTCGCAGCGTTCCTGTATGACATACAGCACAATTCAAGCTAACTCTATCGATAAAGACTCGCCTTTGCGAAAAACCTATAGGTAAATCTTTGTCAGGTTCTTTGATAAATCCTAAAGAAGTATAACCTTTTCCAGGTAATTTATCTGGGAATAATTCTGGTAAAACTTTCCAAATCCAGTAAGGAATGCCATTGACCGGTTCGCTGCCGATTGAACCATATTTAAAATGGTTTTCAATATCAGCATAATCCACTGGGGAGTTAGATAAAACAGGCCAAAGGAAAAATACTGCTACTGCTACAATACCTACAATTACAACCCAAATACGCTGGAAGATTCCTTTGATTGAGGTTGGAAGTAGGGTAGGGTTTGTTTGTTCAGTCATGAAACACTCCCCATTTTGTCGAGATTATTTGTAAGCGAAATTGTCGATGCGATCCGCATCGCTTGTTTATCTAGATAAATTTGCAAACTGAGTTTCATGAAAAACTGACATTACTTCTTCCATCATCTCTTCATAGCTATTGAAGCGATCCTGCTCGTAACAACCCAAAGGATTTTCAATTACATTCAGCAGACATTTATTGCAATAGGTACAGGGTTTATCTGCCAGGTCTTTACCTTCTTTAAAAGATTTAACTAAGTCATTATTAGCAATTAGGGTACGAGCCATTGTCACGCCATCACAATAATGCTCGCTAATTGCCTGACGAATATAAGAAGCTTGCTGTAAACCACCTGTACATAATACGGGAATATTAACGTGCTTTTTAATTTCTCTGGAATCTAGTAAGTTTCTGCCTTGATTCTCTATTAGTAGCTGTTTGATTTTAGGATCTTTTACATCATCACCACTAAATGCTTGAGGAGGCAATTGTTTTTTCACACGATTCCATAAAAAATTGAAAATTGGATGCAAAAATGCTTTGCGAAATAAAATGTAGTTGCGTGTAGTTTCTACGCCACTTGACAACATGGAATCATAAGTTTTAGTAATGATATCAAAATTAAAATCACCAATGGGATTGAGTGGGTGAGGAAATAAGCTACCAGTTGACACATGCATGGCATCAGCCCCAGCTTCTTCTGCCCATTGACAAACTTGGATAGAATCTTCTATGGTATTACCTGGTTTTTCCCAAAAGGTGACGGCGTTGTTATAGTCAACGGCACTAATTTTGAATTGCAGATGAAAATCGTTGCCTACTTCTTTGCGGATTGCTCTAATTACATCTAGCAAAAACCGCGCTCGATTCTCTAATGAACCACCATATTCATCTTGACGGTCGTTAATTCCAGAACTGAGAAATTGATTAAAAAGATATCCATTAGCACTGTGCAATTCTACTCCGTCTAAACCTGCTTCACGGGCACGTCTAGCGCCATCGGCGAAGTATTGGATTGTTTCTTTAATCTCTGTTATTGTCATCGCTTGACACAAAAAGCCGTGGAATGGCTCAGTTTGGCTAGTGGAACTTAAGGCTTTTTTTCCTAAGTTTTCTACACCACTAATATCTTGCTGTCGCCCCGAATGACTTAATTGCAAAATAAATTTACAGTCATATTCGTGGACTCTTTCTCCTACTTTTCGCCAAAAAGGAATGCGCTCATCACAGTTAATGGTGGCGTAATTGGGCATAATTCGTCCCCGGATGGCGACTGGGACAAAGGAACTAATAATCGCTCCTACACCACCACGAGCAAACTTTTCTTCCCAGTTGATTCGGGCTTGAGTACCTGAACCATCATAGTTATCCCATCTGCCAGAAATACTAGAGCGAAATATCCGATTTTTTACTGTGAGATTACGGAATCTCAATGGCTCAAATATAATATCGTTTTCCATGTGTTTCTCTGTCTTTATCTATTGTTTCGGCAATAAAATTAGGTGTCAAAATTATTCGTAGCACTAACAGTCTCGCCAGAGAACTATTTTTTAGGTCTCTGGGAGAGCAGTTTTTTATGTCTACAAATCTACAGTGGAGGTTTTCGGATGCGATCGCTAAGTATTAAGTTTTTGTTACTTAAATTTACTTAACCAGTTTCAGCATGGATATTTATCCTTATTGGTTTTTACAGTTATATAAAGACTTTTGCAATTTGTAAACCTATCGGTATTTACAGAGCAATTCTTAAAAAAAGTGAAAATTTCCGTCTTTTATTTTTCTTAAAAGGTTAAGGCAACCTTAAAAGTAGCTAAAAGGATCTGCTCACAATTTGTTACAAACCTAACCAAGTAGGTAGGAAATCGATATAACCATAGCAAATTGGTTATTGAAGACCATTGTAAATTTACAAATTTTTAAATTTTTGATGTAGAAATGTATAAAAGTTTATTGATGACGTTTTACAAAGTTGTGTAGTAACTTCATATATAACGAACCTCAGTAAGGTACATTAATCATCAAAATATCCCAAGACTAAATCTGGAAAATGGGAAATTGGTGATGAAGCATTAATGTACCTCTGCAAACGTGAGGTGCAGTGGGAAAGGTTTAGGTGTTACAACCAGAGAGTTTTATGAAAAAGACAAGTCTAATTTTTAAGGGCTGTCTGCTCCTCCTATTCGCGACTATGTTTATAGTCTGCGGTTTTTATGGAACGCCTACAGCTCTAGCCGATGAGTATAGTGAAATACCTACGTCCATAAGTACCGAGTATTCGGATACGGGTGTATCTGAATACCCTGATAACTGCGAGGGTATCGGTTATCTCCCAGAGTACACAAAGGAGAATTTGACAGATGCCGAAAAACGGGGTCGTTGCACTTGGTACTTATGGACTGGCGGTAATTCTAAGTACTATCGTGATTTAGCGAAGCGAACGCATGGTGGTGTTGACCTGCTAAAGCTGATTGACTCGCGCGTGCATGACGAGCGATTGCAACGTTATGGTGCAATTAACGATCCTGGATGTGAAAAGGCGACAGCACCAGATGAATATGGTTTGTGGCTAGATAAATGTAAAGATCCGCTCTCAACTGGTGTTATTGGGTTGCGTAAGTTCCAAAACCCCAACTTCGACTCGACAAAATGGAACCCTGTTGAATATGCCAAAACTTCACAAATTGAGCCTCCATACGTAATCGGGCAGTCCTGCGCCATCTGTCACGTAGCGTTAGATCCCCTCAATCCACCCAAAGACAAGGAACATCCCAGATGGGAAAACCTGGTACCAGCATTGGGTAATCAGTACATTAAGGAAAATAAATTATTTGCATCCAGCGTTGGAGAAAATAGTTTTGTTAAGCAAGTACTAGATTCTCAAAAACCTGGTACCTCTGATACTTCTCGGATTGCCACCGATCACATCAATAATCCGAATGCGATCAATGCCATTTTTAATTTAGGCGATCGCCCCAAATATCCAGAGGTGATGAACGATGGTTCAACCAAGGATGTTAATCATATTCTCAAGGATGGTGCAGACTCTACAGGAGTGGCAAATGCCTCACTACGCGTCTACGTCAACATTGGGATGTGCGGCGATTACTGGACAAGTCTTCATGAGCCTTTATTAGGCAGAACTCCCCAAAAACCTTTTGATATTGAAAAGGCGCGGAAGGAGTGCGAAGGCTGGAGACAGACAGAAGCACGCATGGCTGATGCCGAAGCATTCTTGAAAACCATCAAGCCGATGCACCTGAAAGATGCACCAGGTGGCGAACAGTTCTTGACTAAAGATGAGGAAGTTCTCAAACGTGGGAAGCTGGTTTTTGCCAGCACTTGTGCTAGTTGCCATTCCAGCAAAAAGCCACCAGCTGCGATCGCTGCTGACCCCGAACAGGCTCAAAAATGGTACGAAGAGTCTGTACTCAGTAGTAATTTCCTCGACCACAACTTCTTGTCTGATGACCAGCGTTATCCAGTTACTTTAATTGGAACCAATGCAGCGCGATCGCTAGGAACAAATGCCTCTAAAGGGCATATTTGGGATCAGTTCTCATCGAAGACGTTCAAAGAACTCCCTTCACCAGGTACTTTGACACTGTACAACCCCTTCGATCAGAAAAAACCCATCGAATTTAAGATACCTGATGGCGGTTTGGGATATTACCGTACACCCTCACTAGTGAGCATTTGGGCAACAGCACCACTTCTGCACAACAACACACTAGGACTTTACAACGAAGATCCTTCAGTGAAAGGACGTGTAGAAGCCTATACGGATGCGATGGAAAAGCTGCTGTGGCCTGAAAAGCGTGAGGGAATTATCAGCAGGACATCTAAAGATACCAAATTAGAGCTTCCTCCAGGAGATCCGAATCCGAGATTTAGGCTTCCTGTTCCTAAAGGTACGCCTGTGAATTTGCTAGCAAGCATCAATATGAGAGAGGCGATTACATCTCTGAATCTCGGCAGCCTTTTTCAAGACTTGAAACCGGAGGGTGGAATTAAGGGTAAGTTGGCACGTGTACTTTTAAGAGCCAACAAATCTCCTGATTTTGTAGAAGATGAGGGTCATTATTTTGGCTCAAATCTCCCAGATGAAGATAAGAAAGCCCTAATTGAGTTCGTGAAAACTTTCTAAGTACAGCTTTCGTGTAAAATCGTAGTGTTTTAAACGCAGAGAATTCGCTACGAATTAATAAAATGTTGTACTAAGACAACTTGTCTTGATATTCTGCACTCGTTTCCAGGTTAAATCTGGGAACGAGAAAAAATATTGATTAAATAGCAAGGATATATATGGCGTATTTACCAATCGTCTTCGTTCGTGGATATGCAGGTACAGAAAAAGACGTTGAGCAAACAGTCAACGATCCGTTTTATGGATTCAATAGTGGTTCAACCCATATTCGAGTAGATGAGAAGGAAAATCCCCAGAAGTTTTTTTTCGAGAGTCCATTGCTGCGGCTAATGACCGATCATGGTTATCAACCGATTGTTGACAATCAGAATGTAAGCAATCAGATTAAAAGATTGTCCGATCGACTTCATCAAACTATTTGGATCTATAGATTTTATGATATATCTACACCTAGTTTTGGCTCATCAAGTGTCGTTCGGCAGGAAATGGAGCAAATAGCTCAGGGTTTAAGAGACTTGATCCAGAATGTCAAAAAAACGACAGGTGCGGACAAAATTTATCTGGTTGCCCACTCGATGGGAGGTCTTGTTTGTCGCAGCTTGATTGAAAAGATTTATCCAGAACAAGGCGAGCAAGCTGCCGATCATATTGACAAATTCTTTACCTACGCTACACCTCATGGTGGTATTTATTTTGAGGTCGGGGGTGGCTTAATTGAAAATCTCAGGGACAGGTTTCAATTGAATAATTCTGATGACTTTGGCCCTCAACGGATGTACCAGTATTTAACACCTAATATTAAGCCAACGGCTGAGTTACCCGATAACTTTCAGCTACAACAATTACAAAGTATAGATAATGCATTTTCGCCAAGCCGCGTTTTTTCTCTAATCGGCACGAATGCACATGATTATGAAGAAGCTTTTGGTCTTTCACGCAATCTTGTTGGAGTGAAAAGTGATGGTCTAGTTCAGATTGATAAAGCTTATATCCTTGGATCTCATCGTGCTTATGTTCATCGCTCTCATGGTGGACGTTATGGCATATTGAACTCCGAAGAAGGTTATCAAAACCTGCAACGATTTTTGTTTGGTGATATTCAGGTGAAACTGTCTCTGAGCAATGTTGAGTTACAAGACCTGGACAAGAACTTTTATCAACTAGAAACTAGGGTGGCTTTGCGTGGTCTTCCTATTCCTATATATGAGCAAGCGATCGCTCATTATTGCCCAATTACACAAGAGTTAACCCGAACAGATAAACCTATTCCGCTATTTACAGCTTTCTTAATCCCCAGAAACTCAGTCAATGATGATAATACCTGTAGATATGCCTTGCGTTTAGCACTGCATTCCTTTACAAAACAAGAGACGAATTGGTTACGCGACCATCATCTCGACCAAGTACCTTTGTGGTCTGACTATCTAATTACTGATGTTGCCGAATCAAATAGCACTTATGAGGCTAAATACAGTTGGAATTCTGAAGAAAAAGAGCCAGTAACAAAATTAAATCCGACTTCAGAATCTAGTCCAGATATATATGTTGCGTATGTTTCTTTACCTGAACGCGGTCAAAAAATCTTAGGAACAAATGCAGCAGTTCGCTTGGAAATTTCCCAATGGCAATGAAAGAGGCAGAGGGAGCAGGGAGCAGGGAGCAGGGGGGCAGGGAGCAGGGAGCAGGGAGCAGGGAGCAGGGGAGAATAATAAATAACAAATGACAAATGACAAATGACAAATGACAAATGACAAATGACAAATGACAAAT